>JBJTTW010000113.1:0-7555 GCA_046080385.1 bacterium | reverse complement strand
CGCAACTTCTGCTTTTAATTCTTCTATCTCTTGCAGAAGTCTCTTTATTACAACATCTCTTACTTCCATATTTACAGTAACTCATTCAATCGACAATTCCGTCAGAGCTTTACTCGTAATTTTATGAAATCTTTATTTTTTAACTAGAAGATGGGGTGAGTAATTACGTTTGTTTCTAGTTTATCCTTTTTCTTTTAGAAGTTTTATGATGAGTTATAACAAAATATTTTTTTAAATTCCCCCACCAATCTTTTTAAATTTCTCGACAAAAGCCACAATTTTTTGAAAAACGCTTTGCTTTTTAGTTAGATATTCGGGATTCAATGGGCTCATTTTTGGCAGAATGCTGTTTAGCTCTGTACCATTATCACTAGCAAATTCTCGCTTTATTGAAGTGGTGATATAACGCTTTGCTGCTTCAGCATTGAGGTTTTCAGCCCTGATTAATTCCTCAGCTTCACGCTTTTGCTCAATTTGAGCAAAGGTATAAAAAGCGTCCATTAAGCTAGCCTTATCGCTAATTTTATTAAGATCAGTTCGATTAATAAAATCTACGATTAAACTTTCCTTAGCACGATGACCTAGACTTGAGCGAATCATACGCCGTGCGTCTTCGATTAAAGCTGCTTTATCACTGAATTGTTTATTATTCTTAAAAATCAATTCTAGAATGTAATCTAAATTAATTTCTTGGGATTTAAGCAAATCAATCTCAAATACCACATCTCCCCAATCGACAGTAGAATGCTCTTTATCATGGGCTGTTCTTTCTCTGCGTATCCAATCCCGAATATCGTTATAGGTAGAGCGATAGTCCTGAATTTTTCTCTCCACTGGAAGCTTAATGCTCTGCAATGAAGCTATATCTTCATCGCTTAAATAATGCTTTGCTTTAAACTCTTCTATTGCTTGTTTATCATTGATATCAATATTCTGTAAGGCTTTTAAACTCACGAATTCATCATAGTTCTGCAATATATTTTCTGCACGCAAGTATTCACCAAATAATTTAGCAAAGTCTTTTTTATCAGACTCTTTGATAATATTCTCTGGATCAGGGAAACGCTGCTCTAAGTCCGCTAATACATCTATAAAACCACGACGTGCCTCACCAGTAGACAGGTCTTTAAAGCCTTCCATGTATTCCTTATAACTTTTTTCTAGAATGACATTTTTGGTATTTTTATCTCCAAAAATAGTAATCGCATCAATAGTAGCTTTTTCTAAATCACGGAAAGTAACTATATTACCAAAGGTTTTAGTGCTATCAAAAATTCGATTAGTGCGGGAATAAGCTTGAATTAAACCATGATGACGTAAATTTTTATCTACGAATAAAGTATTGAGCGTTTGAGCATCAAAGCCAGTCAGGAACATGCCCACTACAATCAACAAATCAATTTCTCTAGATTTAACTCGCTTCGCTAAATCACGGTAGTAATTCTGAAAACCTTTACTATCTACACTGAAATTGGTTTTAAAGAACTCATTATAATCACGAATAGCAGCACTTAAAAATTCTTTAGCGCTAGTGTTCATGGCAGATGTATCAAAACCTTCATCCTGAATATCACCTAAGCCGTTTTGTTCTTCATTTGCAGCAAATGAAAAAATAGTCGCAATTTTTAATGGCTTATCACTAGCTTGCTGTAAGGCATTTAGAGATTCATAATATAATTTAGCAGCATCAACGCTGCTTACCGCAAACATTGCATTAAAGCCTTTATTAGTTCCCTGTAAGCGATGAGTTTTATGACGGAAATTATCTAGGATATACTGAGATATTTCCTGGATACGATGAGGATGCAGTAAGGCTTGCTTATTATCTGCTGAATTGAGTTTCTCCTCATCTTGCTCTGTTTCAATATCCTTAAATTTCGGGCGTACATCGTTATAATCTACTTTAAACTTAAGTACCTTTTCATCACGAATCGCATCGGTTATCACATAAGAGTGCAATTCCCTACCAAACACAGTAGCAGTGGTCTCTGCACCTAGAGCATTCTGTGGGAAAATCGGAGTACCTGTAAAACCGAATTGGTAAAATCGTTTAAATTTCCTTTTTAGATTTTTCTGAGCTTCACCGAACTGACTGCGATGGCATTCATCAAAAATAAATACTACTTGTTTATCGTAAATCGCTAAATCTAACTCGCTTTTCATCAGATTATTAAGCTTTTGAATAGTAGTGACAATAATTTTATTATCATCCTTTTCTAGATTGCGTTTCAGTCCAGCAGTGCTTTCAGAACCATTTACACTATCTGGTGAAAATCTTTGATATTCTTTCATGGTCTGATAATCAAGATCTTTTCTATCAACTACGAAAAATACTTTATCAATGAACTCAAGTTCAGTAGCTAATCTCGCTGCTTTAAAACTAGTCAGTGTTTTACCAGAGCCTGTAGTATGCCAGATATAACCACCACTTTCAGGTTTACTCCAGTTTTTAGATCGGTATGAACAGTTAATCTTTCTCAAAATCCGTTCAGTGGCTGCGATTTGATAAGGACGCATTACTAATAAGGTATCGCTAATATCAAAGACTGAATAATGCAGTAAGACCTTCAGTAAAGTACGTTTCTGAAAGAAGGTCGCTGTAAAGTCTTTAAGGTCTTTAATTAAGCCATTATCAGACTGTGCCCAATTCATCGTAAAATCAAAGCTATTTTTATCACGCTTAGTGGTATTTGCAAAATAACGGCTATCAGTACCATTAGAAATGACGAATATTTGCAGATACTTATAGAGTGAGTTCTCGCTATTAAAGCTCTCTTTACTGTAACGGTGTACTTGATTAAAGGCTTCACGAATAGCTACACCACGCTTCTTTAGCTCAATCTGCACAAGTGGTAAACCATTAACTAAGATACTGACATCATAGCGATTCGCATGAGTGCCGCTCTGCTCAAATTGCTTTATTACCTGTACTTTATTACGAGTAATGTTTTTTTTATCAAATAAATAAATATTATGAATGCGACCATCATCAAATACAAAATCATAGATATAGTCATCATGAATTTTACGGGTTTTATCAATGACACTATCATTAGGTTTATCTAAGTAAGTTTCAAGAAAGCGCTCCCATTCATTTTTAGAGAATTGTATATTATTCAGATTCTGCAATTGCTCTTGTAGATTAGCAAGCATAGCTTCTGGCTTATTTAACTCAGGTAAATATTCATAACCTTGATTTATTAAATCCTCAATAAGTTCACGCTCTAAATCAGCTTCACTTTGATAACGCTCAGAGAGCTTATCTTCTTTGATATATTTATCAAGAACGATAAAGCGGTTTGATTCTGCGATAGGTTTTGTGTGTTCAATCATTTTCTTCTAGGAACTTTTGCTCTGCTAGTCTTTCCTTTACTTCAATTAGGGCATTGTGAAGTTTTTCTTCTAATAGTTTTTTTGGCGGAAGACTAGTCCAATACTCAGCAACCATAATATTATCTTTCTGCATATTAAGCAGTTCTACTTGCTCAGTACCTACTTCAGCACAAAGAATAAGGCCAATTGGATACTGCTCATCTTCCTGTCGTTCATATTTATCAAGCCAATTTAAGTATAATTCCATCTGTCCTTTATAGGCTGCTTTAAACTGACCAATTTTCAGCTCAATTGCTATAAGTCGTTTGAGTTTCCGATGAAAGAAAAGCAAATCAAGGTGAAAATCCTCTCCATCTATGATCATGCGCTTTTGCCGCTCCACAAAAGCAAAGCCTTGCCCAAGCTCTAGAATGAATAGCTCAAGTTCCTTTATTAAAGCGTTTTCCAGTTCTTGCTCCAAATAGCCATCTCTTAAACCTAGAAAATCAAGAAGATAAGGATCTTTGAAATTTCCTTGCAAATGATCTACCTTAGCTAATGAGAGCTTAGTATTAGAAATCTCACTGCGTTCAAAAGCTTTACGCTCAATTTGGTTTTGCAGTTCCCGCTTGCTCCATTTGCATGAAATTGCTTGTTTAGCATAAAATATTCTAGCTTCATTATTTGGTAGAGGTAATAAAAGTGTAAAGTGCGTCCAACTCAATTGTGACACCAGTGGTGACAAAATCTCAAAATCGGGAAAAATTTCTGAAAACTGCATCATGCGTCTAAGATTTCTAGCAGCAAAGCTTTTTCCATAAAGTAAAACAAGTTCATTTGCTAGTAATTCGACAACTCGCTTACCATATTGTGCCCGTTCCCCATGAAGCACTTCTTGATTGATACGCTTACCAACTTGCCAATAGGTTAGAGTCAATGTACTGTATACTGCCGCAACTGCTTTATTGCGACCTTCTTCAATCAAAGTCTTTATTTCAAGAACTAATAACTTCTCTGCTTTGGTTTGTTCAATCATTTTGCTTTTCCTGTTTATAGAAGCCATAATTATTAATTAAGTTATCAAGCAAGAGCTTAACAGTTTGCTTTTCAGGCTCTGTGGGCTCTGTCACTTCTTCATTAGACAAACTGCGGTGGCTATTAAAATGAAGTATACGTTTTAAATAGCCATCTTGATCACCTGGAGCTGTTTTTAATAAATCTGCCCAATGTCTGTATCCCAGAAAGCTAGCGGTTTTTTCATAAAGGTTACGCAATAGCGTAAAATGAAATTTTTGAATCTGATTCTCCTTGATGGCCTGCTCAAGGATTTGCTTTAAATAGAGATGATAGGAGAAGCTTTTGTTTGAGTCACCTTGCTTTTCAGTCAACCTAAAAGTGGCATCCTCGCAGCGTTCTAAGAGGTAGCCAGTTTTAGTATTTAATTCACTGTATAAGACGTTATAAAAAAGCGGGTTGTGTGTGGTGATAATAAACTTCAGGTCTGACGGACTGGATTTAATTAAGTCAGCAAGATTGACTGCTAGCTCAATTAAATGGTTTTCGTCAAGTGAGCTAACTGGATCATCAATGAATACATATTCCAATTGATTGTAGCGGTCAGTGTCTCGCTCACTGGCTTCAGCAATACTCAATGTAGCAATGACTTGTTCAATAAGACTATAAAAAATACTCCAGATGAAATTACTTTCTTCACCTTTGGAGATTTTGATATTTTCACTTCTCTTTTCATTTCCACGCTCAAGAGAGAAAGTGACCTCTGAGAAATCTTCACTAAATTTTGGGCTTAATTTATCACTAGTGTAACGCTGAAAATTGGCAATCGCATTTTTATCCTGTCCTTGCTCCTGAAGCACCCAGTGAGTGTAGGTATTAGGCTGTATTTTCAATTTTCTCTCAGTACCGCTCTCTAGGTCATTATCCCAGTAAAACAGATCTTCAGTGAAGGCATTATAATAGATCACTTTTGGCTGAGAGTCTTCTGATTCCTCACCCTCATTGCTTTTTGGTGCAATAAGTTCTTTAAACTCTCGTGATAGGCGTGTTTTACCTACACCATTAAAGGCATAGATTAGCTGCACTTTGACTTTATTTTCTAATTCTTTGGCTATGTCTGTGAGTGTTTTGCTCATCTTAGTTCTGTCATGGATTAATATTCTGTGATGGATTTTTACATAAAATTTCGTTTAAATTTTTCGTGATTTTCGATATTGCTTTGAAGGTCTTCAGTATCCCAGATTTGTAGCTCCCAAGGAAAGTAAAAATTATTTTTATTTTTAAAATAAATATGCAAGCCACGATATCCTTTTTTCTCACATAAATACCAATTTTTCAGATTCAGTTCATCTTGCCAATCATCCAATAAATCCATTATGGATTTAATTTCATCAGCCGTTAAAATCACTCTAGCACCGAAAATATCATTAAGCCAGTTATTGACTGGATATTGCTCTTCACGCTTTGAAAACCTTTCAAGCTTATCATCAATACTTTCTCGAGTTTTTACTCGATAAAAATATTTGGTGTCAATATTCGCTGTCATCAGATAATCATTAATGCTCTCGTGTAAAGTCAGGCGATATTTATAGATGTGCGTGACTGAGACAGACTTAATGGTTTTGGAGAGATTAACTTTTTCGATTTTCCGTGTTTCAAAATAATCATTTGAAAACTCATAATGCAAACGATTGATTTCGCTCACTAGCTGCCTGATTTGGCTGATTTTATCCATATTGTTTCTCCTCTGGTTTCGGAAAGCTCAGTAGTAAATCACGGTAATATTCATATTGCTTCTGACGTAGTTCAATTTCACGGGGGAGTCCTTCTGTGAGGGAGTTTGTCAGGGCATCGAATTTATCTAAAATGCTGACTATACGGGCTTGTTCGGCTAGTGATTTTTCGGGATTGTTTGGGTAGGGGATTGGGATTTGGATTTTTTTTACAATACTTGCATTTATATTTGTTTGAGAACCTGAACCGAGTGATTTAATGTATTCATATTGGCTTGACAAGTAATGGAACACATAACGATAGTTGACGATTTTTTCATTCAGTTGGATATTCGCACATGCTTGATTTGTGGTTACTGGGATTTTATTAATTCCAATTTTTCCTACTGTTGCACCATACATAGCGATAATTACGCAGTTCTTTGGTATCCATTTGGCACTAGAATTGTTTAATCCAGCTTCAGTTATTCTTATGCCTGTTTCCCAAATTTCACAGAAATTTATTTCCTGTGTTCTAAGCCAAGAAATATTACCGTCATAGTATTCTGAGATACTTGTATTAGGTGTTCCTCCAGAGGAGATCTTTTTCGCTACCTCCCCCAGCGTCTTCCACTCCACGTCCCCATCTTTAAAAGTAAGTAATTGATTACGATAATAATCATATTGCTTTTTACGAGCTGTAAGCTCGGCTGTAAGCTCGGCTGTAAGCTCGGCTGTAAGCTGCGTGAATGAGTCTAAAATACGGACTATTTCAGCTTGTATCTCAAGTGATCTTCTTGGATTCTCAGGGCATGGGATAGGAATATTAATTTTTCCAATTTCTCCCAAGTTGATCTTTATTGGTGTCGCATGAATAAGAGTTCTTTTGTAAAGCTCGGCTTTCCCGATGCTACTTTCAATTACATGTTTAAGAAATTTTGGAAGGATGATTTCTTGGTTTGCGCGAATTAAAGTTAGAGTTACGTAATATGCAAGTGGATAATCATTTTCAACGATCGCGCAAGTTCCAATGTCGCCAATTCTAGTCATAAACAAGTCGTTTTTGCGAGGCTTATATTTATATCTATCAAAATCTTGATTTGAAATAAATTTTCCCGTGCCATACAGGTTTTTGATATTTTGGACACTAACAAATGGAACACCAGAACTCGTATACTTTGGTGTTTGATGGGTACCATCATAAATCTCAGCAAAGTTCCTCAGAGCCTTCCACTCCACCTCAGCCCCATCCAGCAACTTCTCTAAGTAGTTTAAATTATTCATTTATAACGCCTTCCAGTCCCTGTAATTCCCGTTCGATCTGCTCAATGCTTGGCAATTGAGTTTGCAGGGGAATAGGTAAAGATTCTAATAATTTAAATTCCGCTATGCCCATAGGCTGGCTTTTGTCTCCCAGTGCATATTCCGCAACTACTTTATCTTTGCTCTTACACAGCAGCAAGCCTATAGTAGCAGCATCATGCTCTAACTTTATCTGTTTATCTACAGCTGTCATA
>JBJTTW010000112.1:0-2381 GCA_046080385.1 bacterium | reverse complement strand
GAGGATTACTTATTGTTTCCATACGGTTATACACTGTTTGTGTTGATATACCAAACCTTGATGCTATATCTCCTGCACTAGAACCTGAATGCAGCATCTTCTCCATTTCTACTAAATCTTCTTTATTTAAACGACCCACTTCTTGCTCCTTTAAAACTTTACTTTCTTATTCATTTTATCGGGTAGGCCTCAATGTGCTTGAAATGCTTTTAGTGAGAGCTTTCCCTAAACCCTCCCTCTTTAATCCTTTGTGTGCTTGCAGCAAAAATGCCTACTCCAAAACCTTCTTTTATGTATATACTGTCAAACTCGGGAGCTTAGATTTAGGTTTTACTGTTAGAAACACTTGCCATACCATCTTGAATCGTTATAACCTTATCAGCATTCTTAATCGTTTCGAGCCTATGAGCGACTGCTAATAAGGTCCTGCCATTACGGAAATGCTCTAACTCCTCTTGAATAAAGGCTTCTGTGTTAAGATCTATTTTCGCCGTCGCTTCATCTAATATTAAAAGCTGTGGTTCACTCACTATCGCTCTAGCAAAATTAATTAACTGTTCTTCTCCAGAAGAAATATTCGTAGCTCTTTCATTAAGCTTGCTATCTAAATTCATGTTTAATCTATCTAGAAAAGGCTTAGCTCTATCTAAATTAATATCGGTGCGGCGTAGTTCTATATTAGAACGCAGATCACCAGAAAATATATATGAATCTTGATGTATAACTCCCATAAATTCTCTTAAATCAGCTAAGGGAATGTCTTTCAAATCATGACTGTTAATTTTAATTTCGCCTTGCTGCGGCTCATAGAGCCTAGTTAAAAGTTTAATTATGCTGCTTTTGCCAGACCCAGTGGCTCCTACTATCGCCACAAATTCATAAGGTTTAATTTTAAAACTAACCCCTTTTAAAATCCAAGGACTGTCTTCTGAATCACTGTAACGAAACCAAACATCATTAAACTCAATTAGATATTCATTTTCACTTTCAATTCCTTCCAAGTCGCTCCTACCCGTAAAAGAGCTTACTGGAGAGTATCTCGGAGACTGCTCTTTATCTTCAATAGCTCCAGTTTCTTTTAATAGCTCATTTATTCTTTCTGCGGCAGTAAAGCCAGACTGAATAATCGTAAATCTATCACTTAAATTACGCACTGGTTCAAAGAGAGACTGAGCATACTGCAAGAAAGATAGGAGTACACCTATAGTTAACGCTTGGCTCAGAAGAATTTCTTTACTTAAAAAAAGTAAAGCAAGCAGGCTAAATATACTCACCAGCTCAATCCCCGCAGAAAAATTAGCATCCGCCCAAATGCTTTTATCATTAGCTTTAAAATACTCTTGGTTAGAGGCATCAAAAATTCGTTTATTTTTATCAGCACAGTTAAGCATCTGTACAACTGAGATACCGACTATGTTCTGCTGTAAAAAAGAATTCAAAACAGAAAGCTTCTGTCTAGCGAGATGATTAGATTTTCGAAAACTTTCTTGAAAATACTTAGCTAAAAAAATAACTGGTACTAAAAACGAGACGACACAGAGACAGAGCTTCCAGTTAATCACTAACATGAAAACTATAATGGTTATTATATTTAAACAGTCTATAATTACGGAAATCATGCCACCCGCAAAGCTGTCAGAGAGCTGTTCTACATCACTAGTAAGCCGCGTAACAGATCTACCAACAGGATTCTTATCAAAAAAAGTCATTGGTAGCTTTTCTAGATGATCAAAAAGCTTAAGCCTAATATCAGTAATGATTTTCTGGGCAGTACTATTAATGACATAGATTTGCATCAAATGAACACAGAAATTAAAAAGAATAGCCCCAAGGAAAATGATTATATATATCTGTAATTCATCATAGTTAGCAGCTTTCAGAGGACCATCTATAGCTCTCTGCATTAAATATGGCTGTAAAGAAAAAGCGATAGAACTTAATGGTAATAAAATTAAAGAAAGTAAGAGTAGCTTCCTATAAGGCTTAGCAAATTCAGCGATTAATTTAAGTAGCTCAAGGTCTTTATTGATCACTAAATACCTCTCCCTTCTTTATTCACAATCACCCCACCCTCCATCAAGAAAACCTCATCACAAAGCTCAGCTATCTGAGGCTTATGCGTAATAAATATAGTCGTTTTACCAGCTCTTAATTGATTAATATTAGTAAGGATCGTAGAAGCTACAGCATTATCCACACTGCTTAATGAATCATCAAGAATCAGGACTTCTGGATTAATCGCAAGAGCTCTAGCTATCGCAATGCGTTGTCTCTGTCCGCCAGATAAAGTGATCCCACGTTCACCAACTATAGTCTCATAGCCATTTTCAAATTTTATAATTTCATCATGTATGCCCACGGCTTTAGCTAAAGCTTCTATC
>JBJTTW010000111.1:0-1350 GCA_046080385.1 bacterium | reverse complement strand
CAACTCCAATTTCTGCGTTTTCGTCATCCCTCAAGATCCTCATGTATACTTGATACACTGCGGTCTTTCGAGACTCCTCAGCCTTGAACTTGTTCGTTGTGCAGTGGTCTCTTCTATACAAAATACTAAAACCAGAATCACGTCATTAATGCAGAAATGCGAATGTTTTTTATAAGATGCGAACGTTTTTTATGAAAAATGGGAAAAATGCAATAATCGAAGAATGTTCAAACTGTCACCCTGCCAGATCATATAATTGATCTATTAATTAATTTTTTAAATCAAAATCAAGGAAAGCTTTCTAAACGAGCTAAATCAAAGGAGTTTGCAAAATTAAGTAAAAAAGAAGTTACTGCCTTAGAAGCTAAATTCAGTGAGGTTTTTGCTGTGTCTGCAAATTAGCAGCAAGGTATAAAAGCTTAGATCTAAGCCCTCTCCACTAAATATTCAGTAATATTCCTCTCTTCTAAAGAAAGATTCAGCCCGATAAGATAGACTGCTTTATCCTGAGCCGTTTCTGAAGCCGTCTCTAAACTAGAGTCTGGCTTTAATACTGGTATATGTAAATATTTTTCATAATATTTCTTCTCTTTAATCTGCGCCAAAGCCAAAGCAGCAGAAGAATTAACCTTAAGCTCAAAAATATATACATCTGTATCACTTTCTAGGACTAAATCTATACGTCCTAAATTTGTTCTATCTTCTGTATTTACTCTAAAACTACTTACCCGCATTAATAGATAAAATATAAGCTGGAAGTACTTTTCATTCAGCTCCTTTTTAGGAATTAGATCATACGGGATAGATGCAAAATAGGATTTTAGTAGAGAAAAGAATTTCTCTAAATCATTCGCTAGAATAGCGTCCTGCACGGAAAATACTAAACTAGAGGCAAATTCTGGCTTTCTAATATCGGTATAACTTTTTAAAAGATTCTCTAGAAGCGAATTCTTAACTTCAAAATTAGGGTAGCCTAGCGAATAGGCTGTCATTAAATTTCTAACAGAAAAATCTTTAATAGTAAGATAGCCAGCATCATAGAGAATCGGCATTAAAGGTAAATTTTCAATATCATAGCCCTCAAAGCTAGTCTGCATAAGCTTAATATAATTTTCAAAATCTTGAACATCGTAATTATATTTTTTTATTAACTCGATAAGATAAGTAGGGGTTCCTGTTTCAAACCAGTAATTCATAAATTCTTTTTTTTCAAACAAAAGTAAACAGGAAAAAGGATTATAAACCTTATTCTCAGCCTTAGAAAATCTATAACCGTTATACCAAAATTTAATTTTATTCAATATCTCACTTACACTCAGAGAGTGGCTTTCAGCCAATTCGGAAATATAT
>JBJTTW010000110.1:0-2737 GCA_046080385.1 bacterium | reverse complement strand
ATATAAGCTGTGATATTGTTTTGACCATTCTCAGATTTGGGATTATAGTTTGGGTCATTTTGAATTAGAGTATTTAATGTTTTTATTCTGTCATCAATCTCTGATTGAATTGTCTTTATTTCATCTTGACTTAATCTCCCTTTAATCTCATTCCATTTTCTACTATTCTCAACAAGCTGCGCCTCAATGTCTGAAACAGCTTCTGGATTTTGAAATTTCACTAATTTATCTGATGCTTTTGACTGGTTTACAGAATTAATTAGCCCTGCATCATCTTTCAGCTCCTTAGACACAGATTCAATAAAAGATCTATCAAATTTAGAAGCATGATCTTTTAAGAGTTTATTTAAGGTTTCCGCAAAAACACTATCTCGCTGTCCTTCACTAGCTTCACTACTAGCTTTTTTAGCTTTATCTAAAAATATCCCTAAGATTGCTTTTTGCTCTTCTTCACTAAAAGCACTTTTTTTATTTGCGTTTAAGGTGTTTGCCAGTTTATCTAAAGCTACTGTGCTATTTTCAAGATCTGCTTTACTTAAATTCAATTCTATAGCTTTATCACTAAACTGAAGCCCTTTTAGATTTGCATAGTTTCCAGTCATAGCTTCCAAAGCTTCGGTGATGACCTTTAACTGCGTATCAATAACGGTATTAGTAGCTGTATCATTTAATTGATTCTGTAATCCCACGAAAGCAGCATTGGCTTTGGCTTTCTCATTTACGTAACTCTTAACTTTACCAAGAAGACCAGCTGCAGATCCTTCTATAGCTGTGTTTTTTTGTTCTAATGAGTGGTCATTAACTGATAATATCCACTCCTGAATATTATCTAAGAACCCCTTAAATTGATCGAGATTAGCTGTCTTTCCATCCTCACCGAAAGCCTTTACCATTTGCTGCTTTAAGTATTCATCAGCAGTTAATGGTTTTTGAGTTTGAGATTTTACATGAGACACCTGGCTCGAAGTCGCTACGTTAAGCATGTTAATACAAATATTTTTCTATATTTTTTTGATAATTAATTTTAAGCTGCCTTAGTAGTTTAATGATGATGATTCTTATTATTATTACTTCCCATCATCATGGCTGCCATAGGATTTATGCCTTGATGATTACCGCCACTGAAATGATTCATTATCATCATGGGTAAGACACCGTGACCCAATGTCATATTAACGAGTCCACTCCCAGCCCGTACCAGACCATTAATAGCTCCAGGACAGAAAATCATTAAACCTACTGCTAACACAGCAGCCATTGAACCCCACTGTTTTAGATCATCAGTACTAATATTTAAATCCTTTAAAAATTTGTCCGCTCTTTTGTTATAGCTGCTATTCGCAGAGTCTGGCTTCTCTAGTACCTCTTTTAACATTTTTAAATCGGCGAGATTGATTGACTCATCATCTAAGTCCTTAATTAATTCTGCTTGGGCTTCTTTCCTTGCTGCGACTCTGGCTGCTGCGGAAGGTAATTTAGCAGCTTCTTCAAGTCCTTTTTCAAAAGTCTCTAATATTTTATTCACTCTTTTCAGATTATCTTTGATAGGTAGTTGATTAGCTGCGGTATCTGATGATTCTTTTTTAGATATAAGCCCATCAATACTATTATTTATAGCTTCAAGGGGTGTACTATTAGCCCCAAGTCTATTATTTATATTTCGAGCGTGAGCACTCATTTCGTTACAGGTTATTTCCTTGTCAGCTTGACCGTGTACTAGATTTAAAATTGTTTTCAGAGCAGCTTGTTCGTGACTATCTAATTTAGATATAGCTTCCTTAAATTTTGCTTCATCAGCAATATGTAGAAAAATATCCTTGTTAAATTTTTTTATATTTTCTGGAGTAGGATTTTGAGTTTCCACGTTTTCAATGCTTTCAATGCGTGCTAAAAGTATATCTAGACCTTTTATGTTTTTAACTAAATTAGCTAAAGCTGGTGATGCATTTATAATATTTTTAATCGATTTTTCTGTCTCTTCTGCTGTAGGAGGTTTTGCTTCTTGAGTGCCGGCAGTGGCTGGATCAGCTTGTTTTGTAGCTGTTGTTTCCGTTGTTTGTATTTGTGTTTTTGTTTCTGCGTCTGTAGCATCAGTTTGATTTTTTGGTGCAGGCGGTTTTTTTAATTGTTCTAAAATTTCTTTTTGTAATTCAGTGGCTTTTGCATTATCAATGTTTATGCCACATGCAGAAAGTCTCTCTTTGATTGATGCTAAGGCCTGCTTTTCAAGTTCTTTTGCAGATTCTAATACGATTTTGTCACCTCTGTAACCATTCTTTGCTTTAAACGTCAGAGTATCACCTCTTTGATTTGCTAAGCCACCCTCTATTAATAATTGTTTTACGGCATAAATATTTTTTGCTAAATCATCTGCGACTTCGCCTTTAAAAGAAGCTATAGTAGTAGTATTGGTATTATATTTATCAAGATTTTCTTTAGCTGCTTTTTGAGCTTTTGGATTACTAGTATCCTTAGCATCTGCTTCTAATTTCCCGACTTCTAAATTTATTAAATTATCAATAAAATCTGTAAAACTCTTAACCATCTCAGCATGGTCCAGCTTCCCAGCTGCTTCTTGAGCTTTCTTGATTTCCGCTTCACTTTTACCTTTGAAATAATCTACTTTGCTTAAGTTAAATGTAATAGGACTGCTAACCATCTGAATCATAAACAAAGGACTTTCACATCTGCATCTTCCACCTAGAAAATACAGAAGTCCAATGTATTAATACAAAAC
>JBJTTW010000109.1:0-19002 GCA_046080385.1 bacterium | reverse complement strand
ATTTTTCATCACGGACTGTCAGGTGAAGAGGTTAAGGATCCGCTCCCCGAGCTAGGTTTTATACCTCGGTCGGGGTCGAAAAATGCTAAAAATAGCATTTTTCAGCGGATTCTTAAAGCAGATTCTACAGGATATGCCTTTTTCCCTGAATTACTTGAATAAATCGATTTAATTCCCTTTGCTAGTGACTCAAAATCTACTAGCTTTAACAGCTTTCTATATGTATGATCTTTTGGAACTAAATCCTCTAAAAGCTTTGAATGGAAATCTAATTGAAGAGACTCGTTACTAAACATATCTTCTTATATCCTATCATTAAACCCTAGTCCCGAAAAGGCTCTTGATCTGAATACTTGTCGGTATTTACTTGTTGGGATTGGCAACAGTCCCTGTAGGGAATTTCTCAAAAAAGCTAAATACGTCCATGTATTTAATACTAGCTAATTATTTAATGTATGTCAAGGGATGATTTCGTAATTTTAAAAATAATCAAGCTATAAAAATTACACGAATCATATTTTCATTCCCACTAAAATTTCTACTAAAAAATTTAATTTTCAAGTTAAAAATTTCTAAGACAAGTAAAGGTATTTCAATGATATATTTAAGTAATCCCAATTTTCACAACTCGAAAACACCACACATGAAGACAGTCACAGACAGCTTTACACCGACAAACCACCCCCTAAATGAAATCAAATGCAAACAAGAAACCCAGAATTTAAAACTAATTTGGGCAAAAATTTTAGAAAATCTTCCAAAAAAAATCAAGCAAACTAGTATAGAGACTTGGCTTCGCCCCTGCTCCTTGATTGAAATTAATGAGCAAGAATTAGTTATCGCTGTTAAGAACGAGTTTTCAAGAAAATTAATCGCTCAAAGTTACAGTGAGGCTATACATAAATCTAGTAAAGAAGTATTAGCTGCTTCATATAGTATTAGATTTATTACTTCACCAAAACATCAGAATCTAATTTCCGAGAATGATTTAGAGAATATTTATACAGAAGAAGAAGAAGATGATGAAATTAATTCACTTTCGGATAAAAAAGCTGATTCTAAAAAAAACTCTAAAGCAGCTAAAACTATTCTAGAGACTAAAGTAAGACAGAAGAGCTTCGCTGAAATTAGCCCAGATGAAATTAATCACAGAAGAGATTACTCCACTAATCCTAATAACGGTATTTCTAATAAGTTACGTTTTGATAATTTTGTTGCTTGTAAAGCTAATATTGGAGCTGTTTCTTTTGCCAAAGCAATCATAGAAAATCAATTAGGTTCTTATTACAATTCGCTATTTATTACATCTGATGTAGGTTTAGGCAAAACACACTTATTACATGCAATAGCTAATGAGGCTTTACGTACTGATTCCTTCACTAAGGTTAGATATATAAAGGCAGAAGACTATGTAAATGAATTCGTTTTATCCATAAAAAATAAGTCTTATGAGAATTTTAAAAAGAAATTTCGTAACTTGGATTTACTATTATTAGATGAAGCACATTTCCTAGATGGGAAAAAATCCACTCAGCAGGAATTTTGCAGTAATTTTGATGCCATTATCAGTAATGGTGGTAAAGTCATAATCGCTTCCAATAAAGCTTTAGATGAATATGAAAAAATAGAAAAAAAACTAAAAAGCAGATTACAGGGATCTCTCATCGCAGAATTATCTCCGGTTGACTATCAAGCTCGCATAGCGATTATAGAGAATAAAATTCAAGCCGCAAATCTTAAAATCAGCTGTGGTCATAAAGTCGCTGTAGCAGAGAAGTTTAATGGTAATGTTCGCGAATTAGAAGGAGCATTACTAAAAATATCAGCCTTAAATAATTTCTCTGATTTAGATATTCTTGAAATAGATAATAAAACTATCTCAGATATGTTTGGTGCTGTTTATTTAGATGAAAAGAGTAATGGCATTAGTATTCAGAAAATCACTCGTTTAGTAGCAGAGAAACTTGAGCTTAGTGTCGAGGATTTACAGAGTGCTAAAAGATCTCAAGCCATAGCGCAAGCTAGGCATATAGCTATCTTTTTAAGTAATGAATTTTTAGAAATTAGTTATCAGAGAATCGGAGAATTTTTTGGTGGCAGGAAGCATAGTTCAGTTATTCACTCAATAAAAACAGTCGCTAATCAACTTAACTCCAAGCTTTCTAAATCCAAGGACTTGAAAAAGCTTTTAGATGATATAAGATCTTCCTTAAGGGAATAAGCGTTTTATTATGGAAAGCATTAGTAAAGAGGGTATTGGGGCTCTATATAATAAAGAAAATCCCTTTCTAGCTAAGCTTGTAGAGAATTATAAGCTAAATAAAGCAGGCTCAAGTAAAGATACGCGTCATATAGTCTTTGATTTAGAAGATAGTGGGCTGAACTATTCACCAGGTGACTCTTTATATATAGTCCCAGAGAATGATCCAGCCTTAGTGAAAGAACTTCTTTCTTTGCTTGATCTTGATTATGCTGAAGATTTTGAGTTTAATAGGTTCTTAAAAGAAGTTAATATCACAAGACCTAGTAATAAATTATTTAGTTTTATTGCTAGCAAGACTGCCGCTGATGGAAAGCTTCTCAGTGAAGAACTTTTAGGGTATTCAACAGCTGGAGTTCTAAAGACTATTAAAGAAAAATATCCAGAGTTCTCTTTAACTAGTAATGAGTTAGTCGAAAATTCATCTAAGGTTTTAGGCAGGGCTTATTCTATAGCTTCATCTTTAAATGCTCATCCTAGAAAAGTAGAACTATGTATTTCTCGTGTAGATGGCTTAATTAACAATCAAAGAGTTCTAGGATTATGTTCAAACTATATCAGTGACAGAGTTCCATTGAATGAAAATCTTACTAAAATTTATTTACATACTAATGATAAATTCAGGTTGCCGCAGGATAGCTCAGTGGACATAATTATGGTGGGGCCAGGTACTGGTATTGCACCATTTAGAGCTTTTATTGAAGAGCGTAATTATTTACGTGAGACTGGTGAAAAGGTCGGTAGGGACTGGCTTTTTTTCGGAGATCAAAAATCTGAATATGACTATCTCTATGGCGAAGAACTAGAAAGCTATAGACGAGATTTTAATCTCAGCTTAGATTTAGCTTTCTCTCGTGATCAGGATTTTAAAGTTTATGTTCAAGATCGCATGAAAGAAAAGTCTGAAGAAATATTTAGATGGCTAGAGAATGGCGCACATTTCTATGTCTGTGGTGATGCTCGTAAAATGGCCAAGGATGTGGATATTGCTCTGCGAGAAATAGCTGCTGAGCATGGTAAAGACCCTGATCTTTATATTACTGAACTTAAAAACACGCAAAGATATTCAAGAGATGTATATTAGTTAAATGGAGTTGCGCGACGGTCTCTATAAGGAAAGCCTCTGTAATTGAATCTACTATTTGCCGCTATTGGTACTATAATTGGTGCTTTAATATTTGTTATCGGGGATTATAGAGTCTTAGTGACGACTTTTGTCTGCTTTTTTCTGTCTAGCCTTGCGTTTACCAGTTTGACAAGATACAAGGCAGTTATTCTCAGCTTGTTTACGTTTATACTGCTGATGTTTTTTAACTATAATTTCAGGGCGGAATACCTTCAGTACTTAGATCCTAATAAAGTTTATAAAAGCTCTGAGATACAGTATTTCAAGATAGAAACTCCAGCCAATCAAAATGATTTTTTTCAAGATGAATTTATAGTCAGCTTGAAAAAACGTGATCCTAGTTTCTTAGATAAAGTTAAAGATATTTTTATTCCTTATCGTTTTTTACTTGTTATTAAATCAGGGAAAGGTTTTCAGCAAGGTGACATAATTAATCTTGGGCAGGTATCTCCTGAATTTAAGCCGCTAACTGGTTTTAAAGCCAAGATCTTAAAAAAAGAAAAAGTATTTTTTAAAATTAAAGCTAAAGAGCTTGAAAGAAAAATAAATTTTGAAAAGCATGAATTAGATGTTTTTAGCGATACTCGGCAGCAGATAAAGCGATATTTTCTAAAAACCCTCGGGCAAGAACAAGGTTTAATTACTACTAGTCTGCTATTTGGTTCTAGGGTAGCTAAAATACCAGATGAAGTGATGCTCGGCATTAAGAGATTAGGGTTAAGTCATATCTTCGCTGCGTCTGGCTTTCACCTGATGTTACTCGCTGGATTTTTGCAGTTCATCTTTACTCGACTGAGATTAAATTCACGGTTAGAGTCGTTATTAATTATTACGCTAAGCATTATCTATACTGGGCTTGCAGGCTTCAGCCCCTCTATAGTTAGGTCAGCAGTCTGTATAACAGCTTTTTATTTAGCTAAGCTTGCGAATCGTAAAATTAATAACCTGAAATTACTTACGATTCTTGCAGGTATAGTTATTTTTATAGATCCTTATTCTATTTTAGATTTAGGCTTACAACTCAGTTACCTAGCTACTTTGGCTATTTTAATATGGGGCAGATCTATTAATCAGAGACTAGAAGAAGATTTTAATCATAAAAATTCATATTCCTTAACTTTAAATCATGAGGCGGGCGAAAACGCAGAAAATGGAGTTTCGCTACACGCCCATCAGTCTGTAGGAGCAGGCTTGATGAATATTTATCAAGCAAAGATTTACCAATTTGTCATGCATTATACTCGTGAGAGCCTAGCTCTCTCGCTTGCTGTGCAGACTCTAATCGCTCCATTAACTCTCTATTATTTTAAAAGCTTTCCAGTCTGGAGCATACTTGCTAACTTGATTTTCACACCATTACTCTCAGCCGTCATAGTTTTAGCTGTTTTTGGCATGAGCTTTGTTATCAATCCTATACTAGGTTTCAGTCTGTATTTGTTCAAACTCAGTGAATATCTACCTTGGGTGAATTATCAAATAGAGTTCCCTTTTGCAAGCATGATACTGCTACTGATAATTCTTAATTTTTCTGCTTTTCTCTATTGTAATAGAAAATTTTTAAAATCAACAATACTCAGAAGCAGTATTTTAGCTTCTCTTTTTATGTTATTGCTAGCTAAAACCCTTCCAGTATACGGGATTCACGAATTTTACATTCGCCATGGTCATTTCGATACTTTTATAGAAAATGAAATTTCTGAAATGAAAAAAAATAGAACTAACTATAAATACTTTACTAAAGCAGGTTTAGAAGGTCTCATTATTTTAAATACTAGTTCTTTGAAAAAATTAACAAGCTTAGATGGCAAGCTGAGAGAGGTGCAGATGCTAGTATTACCATCGTTCAAGACTAATTCTGTATATCTAGAGACTCTAACTAAAGTCTTAAAGCCACAGTTCGTCCTTATTTCAACTAAAAGTAAGTCTGAAAACTCAGAAAATGGAGTTGTGAAGCGGTCTTGTAAATCTAAAAATATAGAAGAGAATTTAAAACATTTAAGAGAAAACTCAAATGTACTTTTTAATGAAGGAAAATTAGTAGTATCTGACAAGAAGTACTGGAGAATATATAATTAAGCAGGAACCTAAATAAATGAATCAACTTGAAACTATCGGCATAGACTTCGGCGGAACTAACACTCGAGTCGGACATTTCGAAGGCGATAGAATTTTAAAGCTTATTGAATTTGCTACACCTAAAAGACCAGAAGAGTTTATAGAAGAATTCGAAAATAAGATACAAGCAATTAAGCTAGACAAGGTTACAGCAGCAGCGGTGGGAGCCTGTGGTTTCTGGGATAAAGACTGTATACTTCGCCAAAGCATTAATCTACCAGACTATATAAATTATCCAGTCTGGCAGAAAGTTTCAGAAATTATCCAAAGACCAGTTTTAGTTAAAAGTGATGTGGAGCTTGCGGTGATGGGCGAGGCTATTTATGGTTTAGCTGATCAGTTTAATCCGGTACTTTATATTAATATGGGAACAGGTTTTAGTGGAGCCCTATTTAAAGATAACCAGATCTTTTCTACTGACTTCTCTCCCACTTTAAGACTAGAATATTTAGTGCAGCCAGAATACGTTAAAGACGATCATGCAGATGAAGATGAGGCTGAATTTGATGAAGAGACCAAGACTAAGAAATCTATAGCTTTGCTCTCTACTACGCTAATTAACCTATCTTTCATACTTTCGCCACAAATTATATCAATTGGGGGAGGTAAGATAACCGATGAACGTTGGTCTAATATCATTAAGCCTGCTATTGATCGTGCTTTAGTTTACTTAGATGAAAATTTAACTTATAAGATTCAGATTCGCAGATCGCAAACCAAGTATCCAGCTATTTATGGCGCTCATGAATTAATTAAACGCAATCTAAAGAAACTTAGTCCAGCACTAAGTCATTAAAGAAAATAGATGAATAAACGACCTTATCTTAAAATATTTCTCCTAGCCTTATTCATCGTAGTAATTATTTTACCTATACGTAATGCTTTAGCTGTCAGCCTTCTTCAAGAGGGCGGTCTTAAAACTACTACTATTACTGGTAGCCCAAGAGGTTTTTATGAAACTTACCAAGCGCGTAATGTAGGTGATGTAATCACTGTAAGAATTATCGAAAATGTAAATGTTCTAAAACGTAATGAAGTTAAGCTTAAAAGAGACACTGACCTAAATGCCAACTTCGCTTTCACACAAGGCATGACAGCCACCAGTACTGCTACACCAGCCGATAATGATGTAGCTTCTATGATTACTAGCTTTACATTCCCTGGTCAATATAAAAGAGGTTTAGATAGATCTATTAATGTTAATAGTGATGATACTTTCACTACAATGGTTTCAGCTTTAGTGGTAGAAGTAGATGCTCAAAGTAATAATATGGTCGTCGAAGGTAGTAGGCAGATAGTTATAGAAGGGCAGACTAAAAGCCTTTATGTAAGAGGTATTATAAATCCTCAAGATATAGATTCTAATAATGAAATTCCTAGTTATAAGTTAGCTAATGCTCAAATACAGGTTATTGGCACTGGTGCTCTAGATAAAGAGAGAGATGGTGGAGTGCTGTTTAATATCTTTAAGTTTCTGATTTAAAAGACATACATATTCTGCTACAATAAGTAAATATCTAATTGTTTGATTTTTTCAGTTTATTTTGGCACTGTTGCCATTTTAGGGTTCAGCTAGTTAATGTCTTTGACTAATATTACACTAAAAAGTCCTTCACTTAATCCTTTTAAGGTCTTTTGCAGTGAGATAGAGTACAAAATAAATGATTTAACTGAGAGAGTTAAATCATTAGGGCGCTCTGCTTTAGAAAAGCTACGAAGCTTAAAACCAGTTTCACGAGAATTTAAACAAAAATTCGCCTCTCCCGATGGAATAGCAAAGGAATATATTTATACTAATGGTCTGCGAGTGTTTAACGTTCATGATAAAAAAGTTAAACAGACTTCAGTTAGCTTAATTATTCAGTTACCGCAAACTCCCGAAAAAATAGCTGGAACTAATCATTTTTTAGAACATATGTTAGTAACTAATCCTCTGAATAGTTTAAAAAAAGATATCATGACTTGGTCTGGTGAAAATGGGGTCGGCTGTGATGCTGGAACCAGTAATGAGAAAATGTTCTTTACTTTCAGCTTAGCCCCTGATAAATTAAAAATGGTTTTAAAGTTTCTAGCTAATTTATATCAAGAAAATTCTCTAGAATATGATCCTAAAATTCTGGAAGGAGAGCGAGATGTTATTCAAAAGGAAAGACAGGGCTATGAAGATAATCCAGCTTGGGCTATTGGCCTCAAAATAGGAGAGTTTTTTAAAGGTAAGGGGCATTATTCTAGTAAGAACGTACTTGGAACTAAGAAAGATATTAGTGAAATCTCTCAAGAGCATTTAGAAGAAGCTCGAAAACGCTTTAACATAGCTGAATCTACTTTAGTGATTACCACTCCTAGTTCCTATTTGGCTGATGCCAGTATCCATGAATGCTTTAAAGATATTAAGCCTAAAGAATATAAAAATGAGCGGACTCCAGTCAAGTACTCACAGTTAAGCAAGGAAGCAAAGCAAGTTTTTAAGCATCATGATTTATCAGATTCTTTATATCAAGTTTTCTATCCCAATCCAGAAAAGCTTTTAAAATCCCAGCTATCTAAATTAGATAAGGTGCGTTTAACGGCAACTCTTTTATTCACCATGTTTATTGGTGATGATTCAAGATTAAGGCAAGAGTTGAATAAACAAAAAATAAATGTTGCTTCTGTAGGAATTAGTTTTGATAATGAAAATAGAGGTGCCTTAAATCTTAATATTAAAGGAACTGATAAAAAGTATTTTTCTAAAGTACTATCCATCGTTCAGCAGCAGCTAACAAGAGTCGCCACTGAAGGACTTAATTTAGAGGAATTAAACTTAGTGAAAAAAATGGTTGAAAATGGCAAAGAGCTAACGAAGGAAGATCCAGCTTCGCAGTACCAAGCTGCTATTGAGGTAGCAATTGGTAAAGGATATGAAAATTGGTTAGACTTTACTCCAGATAAGGAAATAAAAGATTTTTGGAATAAGATAACTAAAGATCAAGAAAGCTTAAATGCTTTCAATGAACAGCTTAAAGAATTTTTAGATATTTATCTCCTTTCTGCTAAATCTAAGACCGTAGAAACTCACTGTGATAATAAATCTAATGTAGGAAATTTTTCTTCTGATAATATGCAAGTCAGTGAAATGAGAACGCAGAATCATTATGAAAGACCACTGATGAAAGCTTCACAGAAACCTGATTTTATTAGACTGCCAGTAGGATTAGCTTCTATGAAGAAATTAGATGAACGCAGTTATTTAGTAAAAGATAAGGAAGCTAACTTAGTAAGAATCTATGTTTTAAATAAAAATGGTATGGGACGCCTACCTGATAGCATACTAAATTCGAATAATCCAGACTTAATATTAAAGGAGACTTATAAACAAGAAATTCTTGAGAGCTTAGCAGAATCATTATTTACCGAGACACTGGGTGCTGAAGCTTCTTTAAGTCCAGAGGGCATGGATAAAACTGCAAAGAATCTGGGACTTAGTTTTGATTTGGTGACAGAGCCTAAGATTTTGAGCTTTTCGATGAGTGGAGTTAAAAAAGGAGCAGTAGAAATGTTGGGGCTGGTTAAACAAATATTTGCAAGTCCAGCATTACTTTCTGATAAAACAGAAGTGAAATCTCGTGTGCGAGAAAAATTTGATCATACTATTGAAAGATGCATTAAAAGACTTTTAGAACAAAAACAAGACCGAGACTTTCTTCTAAACAGAGAATTTGACAATCTCATATTCGCTGCTGATCCAAAAAGGCAGAGTTTAGATATAGATTCTCAAATACAAATATTAAAATCTATAAAGCTTGATGATGTAAGAAAGTTTTTTAAAGAAAATTATATATTTGATGAAAATTTAAAAATACTTTTAAACGATGTGGCAGTGGACTCTGGTCTGAATTCTAATGCTGTTACAGACACACTTATGCAATTAAATCCAAGCAAAGTTAAGGCTAAAGAGCCATATGAATACAAGGTCTTAGAAGTCCCATCCCAGAAGAAGATAGTAATGACCTCCAATTTAGACAAAAGTTCTGCTTCCATTATGATAGGAAACCTAACAGAAGATTTAAGAGCTTTGAGCAAAGAGGATAGAATGTTACTTGCTTTATCTATTGGTGTTTTGTGTGGAGATCCGATGAAGAGTAGATTAGGAGCTAGACTGCGTGAAAAAGGAATTTATTACTGGCATTTAGATTTCAAATTACCAAGTGAAAACCTCGGAAAAGTAACTGTTCCACAAAAAGCATTTTCTATTAGCTGTCACTGCAACCCTTCTCAAGTAGACGAAATTAAACAAGTTATTAACACTACTATAGAAGAATATTTAGCTAATGGTCCTAAGCCAGAAGAACTTGCACAAGCACAACATGTTTTAGCAGAGTCTTTTGCAGATGCATTGAAAAATATTCAAGGACGTTATAACTTTTTTAGCGAATCTTTTAAGGTTAATAAAGCTCCTAGTGCTGAGATAAAAGCTCTTAACCGTTCTTATCGAGATATGGAGCGTGCAAAGGAACTACTAAAGATGGTTATAAAGCCAGATAATTTCATAGAGGTTGTTGATATCCCTAAATCAGCTCAGGGACTTAATAATATCGTTAAGACTTCAAAAGCTAAAGCTAAAGCTTTAGCTGCTTAGTGCTGCTCGTGAATTCTTAGGTGAGGAGCTGATAGCAACTAAGAAAATGCTTTAAGTATATCAATCTCAAAATTCTTCTTATAGATTAGCTTTCCAGTATTTTTAATTTCTTGAATAAATTCAGGTTTAATAAACTCTTCTTCATAATAGGTACGGGAAGGGAAGGCGACTAACTGTATATATGGTTCATACAGAGAAGCTTTGCGATGAACATATAAAGCGTTTTCAAAAATAGGATTCTTGTTTTCTAAATCTGGGGAAATGACTGCAATATCAATATCACTGTCATCATTTTCTTTGCCCTTAGCATAAGAGCCATAAAGCACAATCTCATCAATATTTAAATTCGATGTAACCTTATCTACGACAAGGTTTAAAATGTCTATTAATTCGTCTCTAGTTTTTTTCCAGCCATGTGAATGTCCTCTTGGTTTTACTAAGAATAAGTTCTGTTCTAGATTTATCTAATAACATTCTAGCTTATACCATTCTGGAAAATTCTTTTGAGTCCAAGCAGTCCGAAACTAGGACTGCGCAAGGGACATATAAAAGTCTTTTTCAGATTAAAATGGTATTTTGGTATTAGAGTCCCGAAAACACAGAAATTGTAATTCCGTAAGACTACCCTAATGTTAAAATTATCTCCATGATCAAAAAAATACCTACTTGGGTAATAGTTCTCGCTAGTATAGTTCTAGTCCTATTCTTTATAGGAGCGTCTTTCACTGGTACATATAATAATATGGTCACCCTGAGAGAAAATGTAAATGGTAAATGGGCACAGGTGCAAAACGTTTACCAAAGAAGATCTGACCTGATTCCGAATTTAGTAGCTACTGTAAAAGCGTATGCTGCACATGAAAAAGAAACTTTAACCGCTGTTATAGAAGCTCGCTCTCAAGCCAGCCAGGTGAAACTTGAAGCTAATGATCTAACTTCAGAGAATTTAGCTAAATTTCAAAATGCCCAAAAGCAGCTCAGTGGTAGTCTTTCAAGGTTAATGTTAGTTATAGAAAAATACCCAGACTTAAAAGCTAATGAAAATTTTCTTGCTCTGCAAAGTCAACTAGAAGGAACTGAAAACCGCATAGCGAATGAAAGACGCATGTTTAATGATGCAACTAAGGAGTATAATACTTTTATTAAGCTTATGCCACAGGCTTTAATCGCTGGAATAACTGGTTTTAAAGATAAGGCATATTTTGAGGCTGATAAAGAAGCTGAAAAAGCACCGAAGGTAAACTTTGAGTAAGGTTAAAGATTTTCTCACTAAAGAAGAACAAGAAAAGCTCGCTCAGATGATCAGTGAGGCTGAAGCTTTTACTAATGCTGAACTTAGAATACATTTAGAAGCATACTGTAAGATAGATGCTGTCAAAAGAGCTGTAGAGGTCTTTAAGAAATTAAAAATGCATAAAACGAAGCAGCGTAATGGTGTTTTATTTTATATAGCGTTTAAAGATTCTAAATTAGCTATTTGGGGAGATAAAGGTATTCATAATCATCTTGGGCAGAGCTTTTGGGATAGTGAGCTGAAAATTATGCAAGAGCATTTCAAGCAGGGAGATTATTTTCTTGGTCTTAAACTTGCATTAATAGAAGTAACCAGTAAATTAAAAGAGCTTTATCCATACAGCTCAGATGATATTAATGAATTAAGTAATGAAATTTCAGTAGGTGAGGGGCTTTGAAGAGAATTAATATTCCGTATCGTCAGAAATTACTCGCAGTATTAGTTTTCAGTATTTTAGTATCTTTCACTTGGAGCTACTGCCAAAATTCATCTACAGGAGTATCTTTTATAAGTCCAGCTCACTGCACGGAACCTAATATAAATAAAAATTCTAAAACAACAGAGAAAACCACTCTCAAGCTAAAAGCTAAAGAGTCTGAAATAATTCCAGCAAGACCTAAGCCAGAAAAGCTTGTAAATAATCTCTCTAGAGAGTTCACGAATTTCCTTAAGCCAGAAGAAGCTGCTGCTCTAGAAGAGAAACTCAGAAAATTTAATTTAGAAAGTTCGAATCAGATCTGTATACTAATCATCGACTCTCTTTCAGGCTTAGATGAAAATGATTTCTCTACCCAGCTCTTTAATAAGTGGGGCATAGGTCAGGGAGATAAGGATAATGGTTTATTAATATTAATTAAAGCAACCGAGAAAGAGGGTGGTAGAAAAGTTTATATAAATGTAGGCTATGGTCTAGAAGCCTCTGTTACAGACCTTGCAGCGAAGCAGGTTATAGAAAAAATTATAATCCCTAATTTTAAAGCTGGAAATATTTATCAGGCTTTAGATGAAGCGACTACAGTTTTGATGAAACAAGCTCAGGGAGAGTTTAATGATAAATTAACTACCAAGACGAATAAATCACCTTTAATATTTTTAGTATTTTTAATACCATTCTTTTTTATATTATTTAGTGAGCTTTTCCTCTCTAAGACTGGTGAGCAGATAGATATTTCTAAGCGAGGCTCTCAGCGAGTTAGCCCTTTTAGCTATTTACCTTTTTTTATCCCTGGACCATTTTCGAATCATAATTCTTTTGGATCGGGTCACTCATCTGGATCTGGCTTTGGTGAGTTCAGTAGCTTTGGAGGCTTTGGGGGAGGGTCTTCTGGGGGTGGCGGAGCTGGTGGGTCTTGGTGAGAAGGGGCTGTTACTGAACTCCAATTTCTGCGTTTTCGTCTTTCTAGCTCACGACCAAATCATCCACTTCAAAATCAGCACCATCAATATTTAAAGTATCCCCAACTTCAGCACCTAATCTTTTTAATTCTTCAAAAAGCCCAATACCTTGGGCGACTCTATATAAATATCTCAGTGACTCCATTTCGCGAATATTAGTAACTCGCATCTGTCTTTCTAATCTGCCGCAGTGTACTACCCAAGTCACTCCCACACGAGTGCTTACTCTTTCGATAGTAAAGTCACTATCTTCATGATCTGTCGCAGACTCATCTTCATGAACTAAAACTGGTGGCTGAATAAAGATGATCTTATCGATCTGGTCAGAGATGAAATTTACTAAATCCGTTAAACCTTCACCAGTAACCGCAGAAATATAAAAAACTTCTAAAATGCGTTTATCTGCAGCTTTTATCGCTGAGAATTTTTCTTTAATCTGCTTGAGTTCGTCATCTGGATAGCCTTCTATCTTGTTTATAACTAAAACCTGCTTTTTATCAGCTAGTAATTCACTGAAATTAGCTAATTCATGATTTATACGTCTAAAATTCTGCACTGGATCTTGGTAAGTTAATGCTTGATTAGAATCTATATTCGAAGCAGTAAAGCCCCAAACATCGACTAAATGCACTAAAAGTTTAGTACGCTCTATATGCCTTAAAAAATTATGTCCTAAACCCTTTCCTTCACTAGCTCCTTCTATAAGTCCAGGTATGTCAGCTACTAAAAAGCCGTCACCATTTGGTTTTCTGACTACGCCTAGATTAGGCTCTAAAGTAGTGAAAGCATAATCTGCGATTTTAGGCTTTGCTGCACTAATGCGGCTTATTAGGGTAGATTTGCCAGCATTAGGAAAGCCTACTAAGCCTACATCTGCGATCATCTTAAGTTCTAACTCTACTTCCCTCTCTATGGCAGCTTCACCAGGTTCACAGTAATAAGGAGCGTTATTGCGATTAGATTTAAAACGAGCGTTTCCGCGTCCACCTCTGCCACCTTCAGCTAAAAGTACAGTCTGACCATCTTCTATAAGATCAGCGATCACTTTATCATCAGCCGTATCCCTAACAACTGTACCAGGAGGCACTTTTATGTAAAGATCTTCACCAGATTTTCCAGTGCATAGAGATCTAGCACCATTAGAACCATCTTCAGCTTTAAATATAGACTGATGTTTAAAATCCAGTAAAGTATTCAGTGTTTTATCTACTATTAAGTAAACACTGCCACCCCTGCCGCCATCACCGCCATCTGGACCGCCATAGGCTACGTATTTTTCTCGCCGCCAAGTGGAGATACCGTTACCACCCTTACCACTAGCGAGTTTGATAACTACTGTATCAACGAACATTTTCTACTAATTTCTTTATTTTATTTAACTCTGGCTGTAAAAGCGAAGCTGGGGTGTCTAATAGAAAGCTGATGCTTTCTGAATATTCTTTCCATAGCTCTTTAATATTCTGTCTATTTAACGCTAATATCTCTTTAGACATTTCCACATTCCCTTTAGCGAGGCGGGTCATGCCTTTAAAACCTGGTCCTATAATCTTTTCAGCCGCAGGGTAGGATTTTACTAAATCAGCTAAGCCAAAACTTAAAAGCATAGGTAGATGGCTAATTACGGCTACTAGGCGGTCATGCGTTTCTACATCAAGCTGTACTATCTCAGTAGCTTTAAGGACATTCGTGATAATAAACTCTAATAATTTAGTTCTTTCACTTTTTTCTTCTAAGATCCAAGTCGATCCTTCAAATAAAGTCGGGAAGCTAGCTGCGTATCCTTCGTGTTCGGTACCCGCCATTGGGTGACCAGCTATAAAATTATTTAAGCCAAGCAGCTTAGCTTTTTCACTTATCTTCTTCTTAGTACTAGCCACATCTGTAATAAGAGCATTAGTGAAAGGCTTTTTATCATCAATGCTAGGCTTCGCGATAATCTTAGCAATCTCATCTAAATCCTCAATGATCTTAGATTGCTCTGAACATAGAAAAATGACGTCGCAATCAGCTAAATCATGTATGCTATATTCCCTTTTTTGGCTTTTACTAACGGTTTTTACTTCAGATAAACCAAGCTCAGCCTGTTTTTCGAGCAAGCACTTCTCTATAGAACCACCTATGAGACCAAGACCAACAATACCAATTTTTTTACCGTTAAGCACAATTGATATTATCTCATATGTTTAAGTTTTTTAAATTCACCTTGGTCTATTTGATACACCGCATAAGTGGAATCTATTGGATCGCCATATTTATCAAAGCTTATTTTCCGTCCTAAACTTTGAAATTCTATAGAATGCATAGCTTCTGAAATGCTTTTATAATAACCCTTGTGATTGGCTTCAATTGCAGTAAACAAAATTTTGGCTGCATCATAGCCATATATACCATCTGCACTTATTTTTGACTTATATTTCTTCAATAAAATTTCTTTATATTTTAAAAACTCCTTGGACTCAGAATCAATATTTGCTCCGATTACATAAACCCCATTCGATCTATTATTTGTCAGCTTTATTAAAATATCTGAGTAAGTACCATCAGAACCGATAAAAATAATGTCCTTATGATTTTGCTCATGTAAATTGTTAATTATATTTGCAGCATCTATATATCCACCTATAAAAACTATAAGCTCTGGATGAATCTTTTTATCTAAAATAGGCTGGTAAGGTCTTTCACTAGTGATTGATTTATGAAGCAACTCTATCTTAGAATCTTGATAAATCTCTTTAATACTAGTTTCTACTTGTGCTGATAAATTAGAGCTAAATAAAGTTCCATTATTAATAAGCATTATCGTAGATATTTTTTTAGTTTTCCTTAAATGGCACTGTTGCCGAACTCCAATTTCTGCGTTTTCGTCGTCCTCATGATCCTCATGTACCCGCAGTACACTGCGGTCATTCGTCCTCCTCAGCCTTGAACTTGTTCGTTTGTGAACAGTGCCTAAATCTGAAATTAAGTTAGCAATAGTTTCTGCTTGTTTATTGTCTATCGAAATTGCCCTAAATACTAAGTTATTAGTATTTTTCTGATGTGTAAACCAAGGATGGGTAGAACAAGGGGATATCTGAACTATATTGTGACTAATATATAATTTTGATGCTTCAATTGTTGTCTGGGAATTAAAATGACCAATAACACCTGTTACTTTTTCGCTAATAAAATATTTGGCACATTCTAGAGCTTTATCAATCTTAGAATGATCATCACAGATTATTAATTTAAAATTGCGCTGAGGGAAATTAGCTGCTGCAAGCTCAATAGAATCCAAAACTGACTGAGCTAATTGGGTATCAACACTAGTAAAAGGTAGAGGCACTCCTATTTTAATTTGATCTAAATGCTCATTTAAACTAATTTCAGCCATTGTTAAAGGTACGAATTTTAGCTTAGTAACGATCTTTTGAGCTTCCTTTGACTGTACATATTCAATAAAGTTCTGTGAACTTGAATTAATTACTAAATTTTCTGTTTTATTATCAGAGTCTAATTCATAGAGATAAATATTTCTTTTAAACCGACTATAACCAAGCTTCACTGCTTGTTCGTTATATTCATTGGATGACTGTAATTGAACTCCCATTCTAGTGTTTTCATCTTTCTCTAGAATTGATTTTGCAATTAACTTTTTTCTACAATTTTTATACTCAGTATTTTCTAGATTACCTATAAATAGCTGTGAATTGTGTCTTTTTATCTCTTGAGTAAGTTCCTCACTAGGTAAAAGTATCAATTGTCTATTAACCTTGAATTTTTTAGAAAAATCTTTTGTAATTTCTTTAACAAGTTTTTCATCGATCTTAGTATAAGCTATTCTTAGAGGTTTTAAAGTATCTTGATGATTGGAATTACAAGCACAAACAATTAAAGCAACAGCAAAGAATGAGAAAAAAGATAGGACATTTTTCATTATGATTATTCAAATATAAGCCTTATCTCTAATATTATTACGAATTAAATCTTAAAACTTACTAAAATCTTAAACTATGATTAAATAAATACTCACAGTTTGCTAAAATCTTAATCGACAGTTAAGTAAATACTTATCTTATGCTCAGATTAGGAGATAAACCAATTAACAGCACCGCTGACGGAAGTGTACCCAATGAACAGCCTCTTTCTGACACTAACAAGCTTATACCTGTTCTTCCATCATCAATAGACAAAGATAAGAATTTAGCAGCATTAAGTAAAAGTGAGCTAAATTCAGATTCTAAGCTAGATTCTTCAAGTTTGGTGCTAGCGAATCCAGGTAAACTGGAGAGTCCTGCTGAAATTCCCGAAGAAATAGATCCGCTAGGAAAATTTAAGCCTTTAGCTGATTTGATTGATAAAATAAAATTTCCTTTAGCTGGTGCTGGCGCAATGTCTCACCTCTTCGCTGCTGCTCTATCATTAATTAAATTAGTAAAACCAGATTCAAGATTAGCTCAGTATGAAGAACAGGCTTTAACCGCTGCAAATATTTATTCTAAATATATGAGTTTTATTCCACTTGCCGTAGATTCAATTAAAAATTTACTTGACCCTAAAACTTTTTGGCAGGGCTTAGCTAAACTCAGTCCCATGTCTAAAATACTCGCTGGGCATGTTTCTAATTTACCTTTTTTTACTGGTGGTATCTGTGCTTACAACGCTTATGATCGATACCTAGGAGAGTTTTTTGAAGCAAATCCACATATAGAAAAACATGAAACTAATTCAGAGAAACGCTTAGATCATCTTTTAGTGATACTGAAAAATACATCAACCATAGTCACTAACTCATTTAAAAATCTTCTTAAGGGAGAAGGGGATTTTCTTCAAAATCTCTCTAGAACCTTGGCTATACCTGGATTTGGTCTACCTTATTTTTATGGTTTAATTTTTGCAAGGCATGATAAATTAAATCATTTCGTACACAAGTTAGTTAGATCTTCTAGGTCTATAGTTGGTCTTATTGAAGATTTTAGTATGGCCAAAAGCACTAACCCTATAACTCGCATTTTTGGGCGTGTCTTTTGTGCTGAAAGTGGTTTGAACAGTATGTCTCCGTGGTTTGAACCGAAAGAGGGTGCTGAGGTGAAAGTTGACTTAAGAAACCCTTGGGGTAATTTAGCTGCGATGATAGCAGAGACTGGTAACCTGCTCTATTCTCAACCTTTTGTTAGGTCCAAGCAAGCTGCTTTAGATGCTGCGTAAGTTAAAACGATTATTTGCTTTTTATTTTTAAAAAGATTTATAAATAGGATATTTATAATACCCAAATACCATTTTAATCTGAAAAAGACTAAGGCTAGGTTACAGAAAAGAAAACCACTTTATCTCTTGATAAACTTCTCTCTGAAATCTCATTAACAATTTGCTTAAATTATTAAAAATTTAACTTCAGATCTGAACTCAGGGCTGGCTTTGTGTATTAAGTGCGTGATATTATCTTATTAAATATTAAGGAGTAAGACATGAATTCAGTATCTAATAATACAAATCCTAGTGGTGATAACAAGAAATTTACATTTACTGTTAAAGGTAAAGAAGTATCTAATAATACAAATCCTAGTGGTGATAGTGATACAACGAAATTTATTGTTACAGGTAAAGATGGAAAGAGCACAATGGAAGTAGAGATCTCAAAAAATGCTTCTGAAGAAGATGTAAGAGAAGGTCTGAAGCAAATCTCTAAGGCACTAGGAAATATGATTACAGAAGAAACACACAAATGAGACATAAAAAAAATACTGAGATATGATTACCCATGAAGCCGCCAAAAAAAAGCATAAGTGCTAGCCACACTTACTTATGTAAGGTATGATTGGGGTATGACAAACAAGATCCAATTTCAAAAAGGCTTAAGCTTAGAAGAGTTCATAAAGAAGTTTAGGAATGAAAAGCAATGTGCAGAATATTTAGAGAAACTAAGATGGAGTAAGGGTTTTTCATGCAGTAAGTGTGAAGGAGAACACTATACTAGACACTGGAAAGATAAACGTCTATTCTATCGCTGCAAATCATGCAGGCATCGGAATGCATTAATCTCTGGAACTATGTTTGAAAACACTAAGCTTCCACTTACAAAATGGTTTTTAGCTATTTACCTACTTACCCAAACTAAGAAAGGTGCTTCTGGTATGGATTTAAAAAGGAAGCTCGGGGTAAATAAAGATACTGCTTGGGGAATGAGACAAAAAATACTGGCTGTAATGGAAAGC
>JBJTTW010000108.1:0-2442 GCA_046080385.1 bacterium | reverse complement strand
CTTCTCTTTTACTAATCTAACATTTATTTGCTAGATCTATTTTTAAAGATACAAGGATCCGCTGAAAAATGCTATTTTTAGCATTTTTCGACCCCGACCGAGGTATAAAACCTAGCTCGGGGAGCGGATCCTTAACCTCTTTACCTGACAGTCCGTGATGAAAAATTTCATTTCTCATCACTTCCTTAAATAAAGCTTTTCAGATTAATATCTTATTATGGATATTTTCCAAATCTTTATTTTAGGCTTAGTTCAGGGTGTAACTGAAATGCTTCCGATTAGCAGTTCTGCACATTTAATTCTTTTTCCTAAGCTGCTTCACTGGCAGGACCCTGGGCTTAATGTGGATGCTTTTTTGCATTTAGGAACTTTATTTGCGATTTTAATTTATTTTAGAAAAGATCTTCTGAGCTTGATTGTAGATAAATCACAGCGAAAATTATTACTTGCTATTATTGTCGCTACTTTACCTGTAGTTATTATTGGTTTTACTTGTAAGCCATTTTTTGAACACTCATTATTACTGCGTTCTACGCAATTTATAGCTTTTACCTTATTTATTGTGGCTATATTACTTTTTATTGCTGATAAGGTTTTTCTTCAGAAAAAAGAAATTTCTGAGATCTCTTTTAAGGATACTGCCTTGATTGGTCTTGCGCAGTGTCTTGCATTATTCCCTGGAGTATCTCGTTCTGGGATTTGTTCTTTGGCGGGTTTGAGTCTTGGACTGACTCGCAGTACTGCGATACGCTTTGCTTTTTTATTGGGTAGTCCAGCCATTGCAGGTGCTGGTTTGCTTGCGACTAAAGATCTGTTTGAAATATACACCGCTCCGGGTGCGAGTTTTAATTTAATGAGCGAGGGTTTATATTTTGCTGTAGGCTTCTTTACTAGCTTCCTTGCTGGTTTAATCTCTATAGATTTTTTAATTAAGTTTTTAAGTAAAAATACCTTTACTTTATTTGCGGTTTATCGAATTATTTTAGGTGTGATTTTACTGGTGATTTAGGGATTATATTACTGAGCTTGTCTTTGGGGTAGAATTAAAAAAATCCTAAAAAACCTGCGTAACCGTTTCAACTTTACCTGGTAACTCAGATAATAAAGCTCTTTCTACGCCCATTTTCATCGTCATCAGTGAACTAGGGCAGGTTCCACAGGCTCCTACCATCCTTAATCTTGCATCAGTGCCGATTACATCTACGAGTTCTATATTTCCACCATCAGCCATTAAAGAAGGTCTGATCTTATCAAGCACTCTTTCTATTTCTACTCTAAGACCACCCTCACTACCATCGCTTTCTGGGACGGCTGGGGCATTGTCTTCAGCCCATTTTTTAAAAGAGGATAAATTATCCTTAATAACTTCTTTCACCTCTAAGTGAATATCTTTCCAATTAATATGATCTTCTTTGTCAATGGTGACGAAATTTGACATGATAAATATTTTATTCAAGCCCTCTATTTTAAATAATCTTACTGCTACAGGGTTTTCAGCGGCTTCCGCTGCTGCCTGAGAGCTGTATGAAAGTGACCCTCCGTATGGATAAAGGGTTTCGCTGCATATGAATTTTAAACTATTGGGGTTAGGCGTGTACTCCGCTCTTACAGTAACATTTAATGTACTCATAAGATTAATTATATAGTTTTTCCTAAAGATTTGCTATTTAAGGAAAAATGCTACTCTAAGTACTCTTTAGTGGATTTTTAGTAATCTGGAAAGCGAGGGTCGCTGCCTTCACTGTAGTCATCATCGTAAGCTTCGTGAAATTCTTCAAAGACTGGATCTTTTTTAGGATTTTCGCTGAAATCTATTTCTTCTTCATCTACGATACCTGTTATTACTTCATCGTCATCCTCTTCAGTCTCGTCAATTATAATCTCTGACAATTCTTTGTCGTCATCATCATCATCATCATCTTCAATCTCATTAATGACAATTTCTGGTAGCTCATCTTCAGAGAAGTTAAACTTAATACTGCTTGCCCCAAGTAAAGCTTCGAGTTCATCCGTGTCTTCACCCTCAACTTCTGTCAATAGCGCATCCATGCTCTCTTCCAGTGCCTCCAAATCCTCTTCATTTGGTGACTCAAGGTCGAAACTTAAATCTAATTTATCTAAATCTGATCTGTCCATGATTTTATCTAATTCATCAGTCTCCTCTATTACTTTATTCTCATTAGACCCATCATTTTCTAGATCAATTGGTGTATTTTCTTTAAGTTGATCTAGAATAAAATCAAGGTCTGCATTAGTTTCCTCATCTACAGCTTCTTCGCTATCACTGGCAAATAATGCCTGCAAATCTTCTAAGTTAATATCTTCGATTTTGCTAGGGTTTTCAATCTCGTTATTTTCTTGAATTTCTTTATTATCTTCAATCTCGCTAGAGTTTTCAGTTTGACTAAGGTCTTCAGTTGGTTCTATCTCAATATGATTAAG
>JBJTTW010000107.1:0-2734 GCA_046080385.1 bacterium | reverse complement strand
GACGAATGACCGCAGTGCAATTTCCAGCGATGCCGAGGATGCGACACCAGTGTCGTATGCGAGCAAGCGGAAATACAAGCTCCGCTTACTAGGTGTGCATGAGGATCATGAGGACGACGAAAACGCAGAAATTGGAGTTTGCGTGCAGTCCCTGAGAAGATCTATGGATTGGTCTGAGGTCAGACCAGAATGGGGACTTGCTGGTAATACCTGTTTCATTATCGGTCCTCGTCATTTAAGTAAAGGACTCGATTTATCTAATCGTGCTTTCATGCACTCTTATGACTGGACCCAAGACTCTAATGGTTTACTCTTAGAGACTATTATGACTGCACCAATGGTAGTCACTCAGTGGATCAATAGTCAGTATTATTTTTCTACTGTAGATAATGTTAATTTCGGTAGTGGCAGTAAAATTACGCATAATATAGTCGGAAATTTTGGAGTGATGCAAGGCAATGCTAGTGACCTTTATACGGGATTAGCTTTACAGTCAGTGATGAGTGCTGATGATGAACTGTATCATAGACCTTTAAGGCTAAGAGTATTTATCTTTTCGCCGATAGATAGAGTAAAGAAAATTATTTCTAAAAATACTATTTTGCAGAACCTTTTCTATAACGAATGGATTAGATTAATAGTTTTAGATCCGAATACTGATGAGCTTTCTAGCCTTGTTGATCAAGATCACTGGAAAATACTTAAGAGCAATAATACAATAGGAGTTGAGTAGAATGATAGATTCGCATTACGATGAGGGTAGCGCTAGCATAGAGTTAAGCAAAATGCTTAAGCTTGAGATTATAGTTTCAGGTGAGGATGAGGCTATGGTAACAGAGATGATTCAGAAAGCTGGTGTTACTGGCTATACGATAATCCCAAATGTTTCTGGTTATGGTCATGATGGCTTTCATGAAGGGAGACTTCTCTTCAATGATATGGCAAGCTTAATAATGATAATGACTGTAGCACCGCAGTCAGTGATTAACTCTGTAGCTAAAGGCATGAAAACCTTATTTGAAGAGAAGTCTGGAGTTATGTTTGTTTCTGAGGTTTCAGTCGCGAGAATGGGGTATTTTTCGGCGGCTTAAAAGTAACCCAGCTTGGGAAGTGCTTTTAGATCATTTTTAAAAGATCTTCCCATGGCAGAATTTGGATGCCATTTTCTAATTTATTAGGTTTATTTGTAAGTGCAGCACAGATTAATTTAGCTTTAGGAAACACTTTGGCGAAGGATTCTAAGCCTTTTAGTTTTTCTTTGTGAGGACTATTACTAGCTTTAATTTCAATAGCTATAATGCTTTTGTCTGGCTTTTCTATAACTAAATCTACTTCAGTCTCTTCATTTACTCGATAAAATGAGAACTTATAATCATTATTTTTATATTTAGATTTATAAATAATTTCCTTTATAAGCCAGTGTTCAAAAGATTTTCCATATTCTTTTGTTTTTTCATCAGTGGTACCTGTAATTTATTTACAAGTGCTCTCTGTACGCCAGTATCAAAGAAATAAAATTTAGGGCTTTTAGCGATCTGCTTTTTTTACGTTATAAGAAAAGGGATTGATGATGACACCGTTGCCGAAAGCACAGAAATTGGAGTTCAGTAATAGTAGTAAGTTATGCTACTAGCTTAGGAATAGTAATAATTGCGTCATGAGCTTGTGCAAGCTTTATATCCTTCCCCTTCTCATTTCCGTGGCTTGGAATAACAAGATCAATATTAATCAATGAATGACAAGTTTTAAGATACTGAGGTTTAGTAGATTCTGGAATTGAAGATAAAGAAGCAACGCTTTCAAGATCTCTTGATATTAATTTAATGCTAATAGTTGGTACACCTTTATCTGCTAATTGCTTGATGGCTGATGGTGACTGGTCATCAGGTAATAATTTCATTAGATGCCTACTCCCGAAAAGCATCATCGTATTACCATTAGTACTGTTAAAAGCATTTTCTAAGTTTGATGCGATAGTAACTTCTCTATTATCATCATATTGCTTGGTTTTAGCTGAAACCTCATCCCATAGCGATTTATAATCATCTAGAAGCTGTTTTTGTACATTAGAATCTAGCTGTTTAAAAGTTTCAATAAACTCTTGATATATTTTGTTTTCCTTCAAAAACTCTGGCATCTGTGCCAAATCCTCTTTGTCATAAAGCAAAGATGCAATTTCAATTAAGTTGATAAAATGGTCTTTAAATCTATCATATAGTGTAAATTTTAATCTATCTTTTGAATGCGCATCAATAGGAAGCATTTGAATACCTAACTCTTTTGCTTTTTGATAAAGCAAATCTCCAGATGTAAATTCATCAAAAGCATTACGCTTGTTTAAGAGAGTTGCTTTCATACCTGGCAATTTTTCTAACCAATTTTTTAACCAATCTAAAATACTGTCAATAGTTTGAATAGCTTGCTTTATTGGTTTAGGATAAATATATTTAATGCTTTGGTGAATATCATCAAATAATTTATTAATAAGATTATTCGTTACCAACTTAGTAATTGCTAAATCAACTTTGTGCCTTCTAGATATCTCTTCAATCTCAGATGCAAATTCTTGTTTAGCTAACTTTTCCTGTTTGCTTATTGGGACTGTTGCCAATCCCAACAAGTAAATACCGACAAGTATTCAGATCAAGAGCCTTTTCGGGACTAGGTTTTAATGATAGGATATAAGAAGATATGTTTAGTAACGAGTCTCTTCAATTAGATTTCCATTCAAAGC
>JBJTTW010000106.1:0-1532 GCA_046080385.1 bacterium | reverse complement strand
AGAATAGCTACTACAGAGATGATTCCTATTTGTCCCGTTTCCATGATCAGCTTAAATTATAAACTATCCTGAGATACTTTCCAGCTTTTCAAGCCATTCGTGGAAATGACGGCATTTATTTCTGAGAGTATTTAAACCAATACTCTCTGCGATAGAAAAACCAATAGTACTTTTCTGAAAGCTTTCTGAGAAAATTTCTTTCATGTGTACAGAAGGTCCTTTATCACTGTTAATCAGTTCTTGATTTTCATATTCTCTGATAATTTTTTCATATCTTTTCTTTTGCTCTTGGTTTGTGTTCATTAATTTTTCAAGAGTCTTAGCGCTATCAACGAACATAAAGGCTTCGAATTCGTGTAACTGCAAGTATGGAATAAATTTATTTATATTCATACCATCGTTTTCTAATGAGCTTTTAAGAGACTCTTCTAAAAAACTAACTCTTTCATAAGGATCTCTTGTATCTCTTGATTTTTCGTACATGGGGAAATCTTTTGGTAAGCGGTATAAATCAAACATCGTACTGATCAATCCTAGATTAGGATTATTATTTTTCAAGTGGCGTTTTAGCTCTAGCTTGACTTGCTTTTCATAGTTAGTAATGCCCCCCTTTTGATTGGGACCAGTCGGTGTCGATTTAGTATCAATTAATACTGCTTTTAAAAAAACATTTTTTATCTCCAAGTAAGGTTTTAAAACTCCGTCACAGAAACGTTTTTCAGTATGACCTTCTACTAAAATAATAATTTCCATGTCAAGGATTGGCTCCAAATAAATTTTTTTGCCATAATTCACCTAAAGAGTAATCATCTAGCCAATCTTTTAAATCATTTGAATTGAGCCTGCGAAAGACACTCTCTTTATCTTTTCTATCTACGACAATAATGTCCTCGGGCTTAAATTTATCTATTAATTGAACGGATTGAGTGGAAATAATTACTTGTCTGTTTACAGCAGCTTGTTTAATCATGCTTGCTAAAATCTCTATCGCATATGGGTGAAGTCCTAGTTCAGGTTCGTCTATGACTATAGTACTCGGAGGATCTGGTTGTAGTAATAAGGTGGCAAGACAAATAAAACGTAACGTTCCATCTGATAAATAGTAGGCATCACGATAATCATCGGAATGTTTTTCTTTCCAGATCAGGGATACAGTATCACCATTAGGATTGAAATCAAAATCTTTAAAAAAAGGAGCTACTAGTTTAATATGATCTACAATACTGTCGTAGTTGCTATTGTGGTTGAGTTTTAATTTATATAAAAAAGCTGCTAGGTTTTCTGCAAACGGTCTTAATAACTGGTTTTCATTAATAGAATTTTTTTGTTTAACTTTTGCTTCATCACTTGTATCATGAAAGTGAAATAATCTCCAAGATCTTAAGGCACTCCCAGGGCAAAATCATTCTAACTAAGAGAAGAGTAATTTTTCTCTAAAATCGGCAGACCATCCAGCTTTCAGCCTTTTATTAACCAAACTGCATTTGGAGGATTCTAGTTTGAGCAGATTGAGGGTTAATTTTCTAATCTGC
>JBJTTW010000105.1:0-1623 GCA_046080385.1 bacterium | reverse complement strand
CGCTCTTACTTACCTTAAACAAGAAACTACCTTCAAAAAAGGTATTAAAATTAAACAGAAAAGAGCTGCTCTCTCCACTGATTACCTTGAAGACATCTTGCAACTTAATATTTAATTCATCTTTCGTGGATTTGCCGTGAAATATCTTGAATCATTTCATTATCTAAGATATATTTATTAAGTTCCTCTAGCGAAGTCTTACCTGCTTCTACATTTCGCCTCATTTGCTCTAGTACAGCTTTACTATCCTTCAAAAATGCCACCTGCTCTGGGTCATCAATATCTATAAGCTCCTCATAATCTTTAAGCTGATCTGCCATTTGCTCTAAAGGACTTCGACGATAATCACTCTTAGTAAACGGATCAACTTCTTTATCCATCTCACATTCCGCACCCTACGGGTGCCAAATCATAAAAACGTTTCAAATGGAGTTGTAGAATACCGACAAGAGTTTTGGCGGCGGGTTTAAGATTGACAATTTGTTTTAAAAGCCTGTCATTATCTATGATATAGGCGACTTGAATATTTCTAAATAGTTTAAAGACCCATTTCATAGTGGGTTTTTGAGTAGGTTTTTTAGTTTGCGAAGGAATAGTATTGCCTGTTTCCACTAGAATTTTTCTAAGTTTCTTTTCTGCGATAGCATAGACTAGTAAACAAAGACACATTATTACAACTAATGCACGAATCCTCGATTCTTTTTTTAGAAATACTGCATCTGCCATGCAAAGTGGGTCATGAAGGAAGCGAAATCCTCTCTCTACTTTACCTTGATCTTTGTAGTAATTAAGTATTTCTTCTGGATTTAATTTGCTTGCATCTAATTCATTTGTGGCAACAATAAATTTCCCTAATCCCAGTCTAGCTTCTTCGCATTTTAATTTACAAACCATTGATCTTGCTTGAATTGTAAAATATTTTTTACGTACTCCATGTTCCTCTACTGAATAATCTTTGATCTTGTGAAATTTAAAGCTTTTCTCTAAGCTAATTAAAGCTTTTTCTGCATCAAAAGCACAGGCATGCTGAGTAGCTTTTAATTTCTTTAGCTTAATGCGAAGCTCTTTTCTCTCCTTCCTGATTGCTTTATGTAAGGTTAAGGCTTCTTTCTTTTTTGCATGCTCTGATAAAACAAGAATCCAACGCTGTTTTACTCCTGCATAATCATTTTCAAGCTCACAGTAATACCATTCTGGAAAGTTCTTTTGAGTCCAAGCAGTCCGAAACTAGGACTGCGCAAGGGATATATAAAAGTCTTTTTCAGATTAAAATGGTATTTTGGTATAACTAGAAACCTCTCGACTTTTTCTGTGCATAAAATATAGGCATGGATATTTTTAAATTCATTAAAAAAATACAAGAGAATCTTTTCTTTAGTAATGGCCAGAAAAAAAGTCAGACAGAATCAGCTCAAAATGGAGTTGTGCAAAAGTCTCTAGAGTTTCCACCTAATTTCACCTGGGGGACAGCTACAGCAGCCTTTCAGATAGAAGGTCACCCCGATGAGTATCGTGAAAAGCTCTCTGATTGGGCAGAATGGTTAGATAAACCAGAGAAAGTCAAATCTCCAAATGGTGCAGGACTAGCAGTTAAGCATTATGAAAAATTAGAAGAAGATTTAA
>JBJTTW010000104.1:0-2347 GCA_046080385.1 bacterium | reverse complement strand
TTAGCAAGCTCGCAGCAGTTAAATATTAATCAGCAGCGTAAAGACTGGCATGAAGATTTATATCAGAATTTAAAGAATGATGGTTTAAATTATACTGGAGCTACTTTAGAGACGAATAATGCAGCGAAGGCTGCTGAGATTCTGATCGCTGAGAAGATTTATATTTCGGATAAGGCTAAGGAGCTGGATAAGAAGCAGGTTCAGGCGATGCTTGAGCTGGAGGGGGCTAGGGATTTGGTGGAGGATAAGAAAGAAGAATTAGCGAGAGCAAAAGAGAATGGTCTTAAAGGTAGTGATTTAAAAGATATTAAAAAAGAAATTGCACAGGCAGAAAAAGCTAGAGATCAAGAGAAAAAAGAACTAACTCAAGCTCGTGATAAATACGATGACTATATGGCTAATCGTGCGAAAGATGAGCCAGTAAAAGTAGCCAAAGAAAAACCTGCTGAAAGCAAACAGAATAATGCTGATAATCAGCCTAAAGCAGCCCCAGCACCTCAAGTAGTAGCTATACAGTCCGCTCCTAAAGTCAGTACTTCTGGTGGAGGCTCTTCTGGTGGCGGAGGAAAACGCAAGTGATAGAGAAAATACTAGAGAAGTTTTTTATGGTGAAATATTTTAGATACTTAGGAATACTGTTTGCTGTAAGCTTTTTAGCTTTTGGCTACTGTTATTTTAGCGCTCAAGCAGCAAAGAATAAGAAGGTACTTAATTTAAGTAAAAGAGGTATTAGTGATTTAAGTGCTTATACCTTTAAAGAAGGGCTTGAGAAGCTCTATTTAACTGATAATCAAATTAGTGATCTTTCGGGGTTGAAATTACCTTCTTCTTTAAAAGTTTTAGGTTTAGCTGCTAATCAAATTACTGACTTGGATGGCTTAGAGCTTAATCAAGGATTAGAAAAGTTAAATTTAGGCTCTAATCAAATTAAAGATCTTTCTGGACTAGTTTTACCTAATTCTTTAAAAGAACTTTCAATGGGCTTTAATCCAATTGCCGATGTTAGCAATTTAGATTTAAATGAAGGTTTAGAGTCTTTATTTATGATTAATACAGATATTCAGGATTTTAGTAAATTTAAATTTCCTAGTACGTTAAAAAAATTCTTAATTACCGACTCCAATAAAAACATCAAATTCACCAACCTCGACAAAATCCAATTCAATGAAGGACTTGAGACCTTATGGATTTCAAATGATGAACTCACAACTATTGACAACATAAACTTCCCAAGTACATTAAAAAAACTTATTATCATAAACAACCGCATCAAACACATCTCTGGCAGCACCTTACCCACTGGCTTAGAAGACCTAGACGCTGGAAATGGCTTCTTTAACGATTTTTCTGGCACTATATTTCCAACAGGGCTTAAAAAACTAAACCTAGAGTACAACAATATTACAGGTGAAAGCTTCTCAGACCTTATTCTCCCAGAGGGTTTAGAAGAGTTAAGTTTAAAACGTAATCGCATATTTACTTTCGGTCCAGATATCACTCGCGGCGATGTTTTAAGTGATCTTAAATTACCAAGCACACTTAAGAAGCTTAATCTAGAGAGTAATCTTATTCAGCATATTAAAAGTCTTGAGATCCCAGATTCCCTCATAGAGCTGAACTTAAAGGAAAATAGGCTGAGTCAGAAGACTAAGAATCAGATTGCTCAGAAGTTTGCTTCTAGGAAAGGGTTTAAGTTGAGGTTTTAATATGGGGGCTTATTTTTGTTTAGGATCCGATGAAAAATGCTGTTTTTAGCATTTTTCGACCCCAACCGAGGTATAAAACCTAGCTCGGGGAGCGGATCCTTAATCTCTTTACCTGACAGTCCGTGATGAAAAATTTCATTTTTCATCACTTCCTTAAATGCTTTTATAGAAACGATTCGTTCATCTCCTGTAAATAAAAACTTTTAGACTACATTTTCTTGATATTGCCAGTTTTATAATTAGCGTGAAATATAAATTACTGTATAAGCATTACTGTATATTTACTTTATGTTATGATAAATATATGCAGTAGCTAAATTACTGTATATAAAAATGTCAAAGAAGTCAGCAGTATATAAATTAAAAGATTTAGCTGAAATTTATTCTGGCATTAATTTTCGCTCAGAACTTTCTTCTGAAGAGGGAGGTGAGGCTTTATTGGTGCAGATGAAGAATTTAGCTAATCTAGAGGTGCTGGATGTAGGTAGCTCTTCTAGGAGCTTCACGGCAAATCCACGAAAGATGAATTAAATATTAAGTTGCAAGATGTCTTCAAGGTAATCAGTGGAGAGAGCAGCTCTTTTCTGTTTAATTTTAATACCTTTTTTGAAGGTAGTTTCTTGTTTAAGGTAAGTAAGAGC
>JBJTTW010000103.1:0-10950 GCA_046080385.1 bacterium | reverse complement strand
CCTAAACTGAGTTTTTCTGCACTTAGTCTTGGATCTTCAGTTTATTAATTTCAAAAGTGCTTCCTAATTTTGGTACTAGTTTTGGTGTTAGTTTTGATACTAGTTTTAGTACTAGTTTCATGGTTGATTTTAATTCTTTGTCTTTACGTACATAATTGCAGGAATTATGCGTGGTTTCTTGTATGTTTTGTGGGTAAATGCTTAAGAAATAAATTACAATTTAGTTTGTCCTTTTCTAGCCAAAGTAACTAATTATGAATATGCGAATTGATAGGCTGAGAGATTTGATAGAGTTTGTCCAAGAATCTGAAAAGCTAAAAAAAACTATTGTTTACGATTCTCGTAATTATAAAGAATTGCACTTATCAGAAAGTGATTTTTTAAATTTACCAGGTATCACTTTTGATAAAGAAAATGGTGATTATTCAGCTTGGATTACGATAGAGAGACTCTCACAAACTAAACCAGAAGCTCCTCATAGTGAGCTTTTAAAGCTATGGATGCATAATTCATTTGATCCTATGCAAAAACCTAGCTTGGTAGAAGGTTTAAGTGCAGTAACACTTAAAGACAGTGGGCATTTAAACTTAAAATCTGATAGTGATAAGTTTCAAGATGATACGTTGTTGTTTATTCATGATATGGGCTATGCAGAGGAACTAGAAATACAGTTCAAGGATTATTTAACTAACACCTGGCTTTCTTGGTCTGAGCAAGAGGTTTTACGTAGAAAAACCATCTCTCTCTATCAAAAATTATTTACTGCTAAAAAACAAGTTGATGGAGATTTTGAAATCGCCAGTGTTGAATTGATATTTGGTCATGGTGTTATTAGATGGCTAACAAATGGGCAAAGGATAAGCTATCCACTATTAACTATTTCACTTGAAATAACTTTAAATGAGGGGAATATGTCTTTAGGGCTGAGACCGAGATTTGATAAGCCAATTCTGGAATTAGATATTTATAGTTCATTTGATAATCTTGGAGTTACTGACCTTGATAAGGCTGCAAAAAACACTATTAACAAAGAGGATTATATTTATAATCCTTTTAATCAGAATACTTATGAAGGTATCTTTAGAATAGCTGCTACTTTCTTGGATAGTAAAGGAATTTATTACCCTGATATTAAGGAAGTATCTGAAAAGAAATTGCCAGATATTTCTGAAACCCTTACAGTAACTGATTCTTGGTGCATATTTATAAGACCTAGAAGTGTTGATAGGACAATAGCTGATCTTGAAGAATTTAAAAATAAGCTTGATAGCAAAGATATTCAAATTAAATTACCTAAATCTGTAGATAGTATAGTTAGAGATCCGAACACTCTTAATACCGAGGTTAAATTACCCAATTATCGAGGTATTTCACATATAAACAATAGTGGTTACTCAATAGCAGAAGCAGAAGATCTATATTTTCCTTTAGCCTATAATGAAGAACAAGTAAAAATAATTCAGTTGCTTGATAACTTTGATGGCGTTGTTGTTCAAGGACCACCAGGCACTGGCAAAACTCATACTATCGCAAATATAATTTGCCATTACTTGGCATTAGGCAAAAGAATTTTAGTAACTTCTCATAAAGATCCTGCTCTGGCTGTTTTAAAAGAGAAGATCCCAGAAGAGATCCGACCTCTAGTTGTAAGCCTTCTATCTAGTGAGCAAGATGGATTAAAGCAGTTTGAATATTCAATTGAAAAAATTGCTTCCGAAATCCAGTCTGTTGATAAAGTTCAGTATGAAAAAGAAATTAAAGAATTAGCCAAAACAATAGAGGGCCTACATGCACGATTGTCTAAGACAGATCGAGAAATATCAAGATGGGCAGAATTAAATTTAAGCCAGATTGAAATTGATGAAAAATATATTGATCCAGTTTTAGCCGCTAAAGACGTTATGACTAAGCTTGATGATATTAAGTTTTTAGTAGATTCAATTAATATAGAAAAAGAATTTTATCCTCACTTTGATAATGAAGATATTGCAAAACTTCGTAATCTAAGGTTGAAATTAGGGAAAGATATAATTTATGTTAATAGCAAACTACCATCACCAGAAGCTTTTCCTGACTTTGATACAATTCTGAGAACGCATCAAGATCTTGCCCAATTAGACCGAGTACAAGAACAAATTGATAATGGTCAGGTTGAATCTTTAATTGATTCAAAACAGGAGACTTTTAAGTCAGCAAAGAGGTTATACGATACTTGCTTAGAATTTATAGAATTATCGCAAAAGATTTTAAAATTTGATAATCAATGGTTGTTAAAGCTTGCGAGAGAATTAGAAAATCAGTCTATAGATGAAACGGTTTTACAGTTATTTGAATCCCTAGGTAATGAAATTATTGAACAGAATTTGGAAAGAAAACAGAATTTTATCCATAAACAAGTTTCAATGTCATTAGACATTCTTCTTGATGATGAATTGCATAAAGCTATTGATAACTTAGCAAGTGGTAAGTCGGCTTTTGGGTTAGTTACTTTATTATTCGTTGAAAAGAAAAAAAAGGAATTTTTAAAAGAAGTCAGAATTTTGGATAATAAACCTAGTTCTATAGAAGACTGGGAACACATTAAAAAGTACAAAGACCATTTAGTAAAATTGAAGAATTTACATGCACGTTGGAATGCTATATCCCAAGAATTTACAATCCCAAACTTAGATGAAGACTTGAATTCAGTGTATGAAGCCTCCTCTATCTTTGATTACTATCAAAAGTTAAAACAGTTAGTATTAATCAAAGCGAAGATAAAAGAAGAAATTCATGCTGTTATACCAGTATTTTCTATTATTGATTTTTCATTAGATGAATTAGATAATCTTGAAAAACTAGGTAAAACTTTACAGCATCACTTAACAAAAAATAATCTTGCTAAAGCTTGGTCAGTTAAAGAAGAGATGTCAAATGTTTTGTTTGGTTGCTCGGGAGATATAACAGAACAAATTAGAAGCTTTATTGAAGATATTCTTGGAAATCCTACCCAAGATTTACCATCAATACAATCGAAATGGAAAATACTACATGATGAATTAAAGAGACTTCTTAGTTTACGAAATTCTTTTGACGGAGTTCTATCATTAGCTGATAAAATTGCCATGTCTGGAGCGCCAATTTTAGCTCAATCACTTCAATCAATAGCGGCAATAGCATCAGATCATTTATTGCCAACAGATTTTGATAAATTATGGAATATTAAGCGACTACATACTCACTTAGAATCCATTGATTGTCGTAAGCAAATGCTTACACTAAATCAGCAAAGATTACAAACTCAAAATGATCTTAGTAAAACTTATAAATCAATCATTCTTAAAAAAACTTGGTTAAAGATTGCTGAAAATGCTACCCCTGATATAAAAAGTGCTCTTCAAGGGTATTTGAACGCTATTCTTTCCTTGAGTAAAACGGGAAAAGGTAAAAGAGATTTGCGTTACAGAAATGATGCTCGTAAAGCTGCTTCTAAAGCTAATATGGCTGTTCCTTGCTGGATAATGCCTCATTATAGAGTGTCTGAATCTTTACCACCAGAATTTGGATGTTTTGATTTAGTAATTATAGATGAAGCTTCCCAGTCTGAATTGGATGCATTACCTGCTTTATTAAGAGCGGAGAAAATTTTAATTGTTGGTGATGATAAACAAGTTTCACCTCAAGGAATCGGTATTGAAGAGGAAAAAATAAAAAACTTAATGAGTCGTTTTCTTTCTAAACAAGTGGACACTTATAGACCACAAATGTCGCCTGAAAGATCAATATATGATTTGTATAAGGTTATTTTTGCAGAATCTGCTGTAATGCTTAGAGAGCATTTTAGATGTGTACCCCCAATTATTGAATATTCAAAACGTGAATTTTACAATCACGAATTGAGATGCTTGAGGACTCCTAAAATTACAGAACGGCTCGACCCACCACTTATAGATGTTCTTATAGAAGATGGTGCACGTAGTAGAACGGGGGATACAAATCCTGGAGAAATTAAATTTATTATTGATGAGATTCGAAGAATCACTAGTAGCGAAAATTTACAAAACCGCTCTATTGGTATTGTTTCTTTATTGGGGCATAAGCAAGCGCATAAAATTTGGGATGAAATCACTTTACAATTAGGACCTGAATTAATTGAGAAGCATAATATTGCTTGTGGCGATGCTCGAACATTCCAAGGAAAGGAAAGAGATATTGTATTTTTAACTATGGTTGTTTCTTCAGGTATGGCTCAAGCTATGAATCGGGCTGATACCGAGCAAAGGTTTAATGTAGCTGCATCTAGGGCTAGGGATCGCATGTATCTAGTAAGAAGTGTAGAGTTTGCAGACTTGAGTGAAAGAGATCTGCTGAGACGTGGTTTAATACAACACTTTAGAGCACCTTTTGCTAATGATGAGCAAAAGATCAAAGACTCTAGAACATTATGTGAATCTGATTTTGAAAGAGAGGTCTACGATATTCTTGTAGAACGTGGTTATAAAGTAACTCCACAAGTTGGCAGTAAAGGATATGTTATTGATCTTGTCGTAGAGGATGAACAGGGTGCTCGTATTGCAATCGAATGTGATGGTGATCGTTATCACGGACCAGATAAATGGCAAGATGACATGAGAAGGCAAAAAATCTTGGAACGTGTTGGTTGGACATTTTGGAGATGTTTTGCTTCTACATTTGTTTTAAAAAGGACTGAGGTGATAGAGGATCTATTCGAGACTATAAGTAATCTTGGCATCAAACCAATCTCTATAACTAGTTCAGAAAATTATCAAAGTGCTTTTGTTGAAAGCCGTACTTATACTGCATTTGATATGTACAAGAAAAAAGATGAAGAAGAAGAGATTGCGAATTTTAGTTAAATTGATTCATTAGCTTTATGTATAATCTGAAAAAAGGTTTTGACATGCTGGAATCAAAAACAAAAACTATTTCTCTAACTATTTTAGTGGCTTCCTTAGGCTACTTTGTTGATGTCTATGATTTGCAGCTCTTTAATATAGTAAGCAGAGAGAGCATCTCTGGTATAGGAATCACTAATGAAGGCTTAATTGCTAAGTATGATTATCTACTGTTCTTGTGGCAAATGGGTGGAATGCTAGTTGGTGGCGTGCTTTGGGGTATCTTAGGTGATCTGAAAGGCAGAAAAAATATTTTATTTGGTTCTATCCTTATGTATTCTTTAGCGAATTTAGCTAATGCTTTTGTTATAGATATGACTCAGTACAGTTTAATTAGGTTTGTGGCTGGTTTAGGACTGGCTGGCGAGCTGGGTGCTGCTGTAACTCTGGTGAGTGAAGTTATGACTAAAGAGAAGCGGGGCTATGGCACGATGATTATCGTTACTATGGGAGCTTTTGGGGCGGTAGCCGCTGCACTAATTAGTAAAATGCATTTTGCTTTTTTAGGTTTAGCTAACTGGCAGATTATGTATATTATAGGTGGTGTTCTAGGATTGCTTTTGCTTGCTTTACGCATGGGAACCTTTGAGAGTGAGATGTTTGATGAAGTGAAAAAATCTAATGTAGAGAAAGGTAATTTTTTAATGCTCTTTAATTCTCAAGTGAGATTTAAAAAATATATGGCGTGTATTTTTATTGGGCTTCCAGTCTGGTATTGCATCGGTGTTCTAATTAAATTTTCTGAAAGCTTTTCGATTACTAATGCTGTTGTTGGTGAACCAATTAAAGTTGGCTTTGCTATTATGTATGCTTATATAGGACTCTCTGTGGGAGACCTTTTTAGTGGTTTATTAAGTCAGCTTTTTAAAAGCCGTAAAAAAGTAGTTTACCTATATCTTGCGGCGACTATTTTAATTACATCTATTTTCCTTTTTACAAAAAATTTAAGTACCGAATTATTTTATGCACTTTGTTTTATAGTTGGCTTGGTGACTGGCTATTGGGCACTTTTTGTGACTATGGCATCTGAGTCCTTTGGTACTAATATTCGAGCGACTGTTACTACTACAGTGCCTAATTTTGTACGAGGTGCAGTAGTGCCTGTAACGCTTTCTTTTAAAGCTTTAGAAACGAGTATGGGGAATATCTATGCAGCGTTTATTGTTGGGGTACTTTGTTTTACTTTAGCTTTAGTTTCATTGTTCTTTTTGGAAGAATCTTTTTCTAAGGATTTAGATTATGTGGAAGCCGATAAACCGCTTGAGTTAGCGATGACTTAATTTTCTAAAAAGTTTTTTGAGGCATAAAATAGTCTAAATAAGACCAAGCCTTTTAAAACAGCTTTTCCCTCCTAATGTTAGAATTGATTTTCTGAATATTAATAATTGAATATCGGGAAGATTTTAATGGTCATTGAGAAAATAAAAGCTAGTAGTTCTACTCTGTTTAGAAAAAAAAGTATAGAAGGCTGTGCTGAAGAGGCTTTAGATAGTGGAGCTCATATTAATTTAAAGAAGATTCTTACGGCTAGAGATTTAACCGCTTTAGGGGTTGCTGCGATTATCGGAGCGGGTGTTTTTTCTACCATTGGTAGAGCTTGTTTTAATGGTGGGCCAGCGGTTTCCTTATTATTCGTTTTTACAGCGATTACATGTGTGTTTTGTGCCTTATGCTATGCTGAATTCGCTTCAAGAATACCAGTAGCTGGCAGTGCTTATACTTATGCTTATGTGGCTTTTGGTGAATTGGTTGCTTGGATTATTGGTTGGACTTTAGTTTTAGAGTATGCGATAGGTAATGCGACGGTAGCTATCGCTTGGTCGGCAAATTTCTGTAGTTTTTTAGAAGGGTTTGGGCTTAGGCTACCGGATTTTCTTTCAAATAGTTATCTTGCCGCTGAGAAGCATCACAATGTTTTTCTGAAGCTTAGTGAAACTGAGGCAGTGATTCCTGAATACACTCAGCGAATGCACGATCTCTGGATCACAGCTCCTAAGCTATTTGGGACTGTTCCTCTTATTTTAAATATCCCTGCTTTTTTAATAGTCGCTGCTATAACGGCTTTGGTATATGTCGGTGTTAAAGAATCACGCAATACTACTATATTTATGGTCGTGTTTAAAGTGGCAGTGGTACTCCTTGTTATATTAGTAGGAATTTTTTATGTAAATCCTGCGAATTGGGTTCCTTTTGCGCCTAATGGTGTTGCGGGAGTCATGCAGGGCGTTTCAGCCGTTTTTTTCGCATATATGGGTTTTGATGCTATTTCTACCACTGCTGAAGAATGTAAGAATCCTCAGAAAGATCTTCCACAGGGCATGATGAATGCTTTGCTCATTTGCACTTTTCTATATATCGCGATATCAGTAGTTTTAACAGGTATGGTAAATTATACTGAGCTTAACGTCGGTGATTTTCTTGCTTATGCTTTTGAAAGAGTAGGACTGCATTGGCTAGGTGGAATATTAGCCTTAAGTGCTGTGGTCGCTACTACTAGTGTGCTTTTGGTGTTTCAGTTAGCTCAGCCAAGAATTTGGATGGTAATGAGCCGCGATGGTCTTTTACCTAAGAAGTTTTCATATATTCACCCTAAGTTTCAGACACCGAGCTTTGCTACTCTAGTAATGGGTTTCACGGTTTCGGTTGCCACTCTTATTTTAGATGGTGAATTTGCGACTGATTTAAATAGTATTGGTACACTCTTCGCTTTTGTGTCAGTGTGTGCTGGTATTCTTTTATTACCAAAAAATGTTCAAGCTGGCAGGTTTAAAGTACCTTTCGTGAATGGTAGATATATAGTCCCTGCTTTGTTTTTAGTGACTATGGTATTGATTAATGTTTGGAATATAAATTTTTTCCCAGAATTTTTTAGTTTAAATGATACAGTGAAAACACCTTTCGAGGTATTTTTACATAAATTTCCGTATTATACATTTTTTACCTTAACGATATTTATCACTATTATGAGTGCGATTAAAAAGCTTTCAATAATTCCAGTATTTGGTTTACTGTCATGTTTTTATTTAATGACAGAGCTAGGTATCGCTAATTGGCAGCGATTCTTTATTTGGATGGCTATAGGTCTTATTATTTATTTTGGTTTCGGTATGAAGAATAGTAAACTAGCTGTATCTAAGCCTTCAGAGCAGCCCGAATCTCTGTCTTAAAGGAAGTGCTGACAAATGCTATTCCCAGCATTTGTCAGCGGATTAAGAAATGAAAAAATGCCATTTAGCTATTTTTTTAAGAAAAATTTCTGTAACTCAATCAGGTAGTTTTTATCAGTAGAGAGTTCTAGAAATTTAATTCCTAATTTTTTTACTTCTGTCTTGAAAGCTTCTCTATGACTGTTTTGTACTTCGCTGATGTATTCCCTATTCGTTTTTCGGTTTAAATTTAATAGTGAACGCTGACCTGTTTCTGGATCATAAATTTCAATAAAGCCAAGATTCGGTAAAAAGAATTCCTTAGGATCTCTAATGGAGACTAGGCTTAGGTCTTGAGTTTTTTTTAAAATTTTAATTTCGTGGCTGTAGTTTAACTGTTCAGGATTATTAATTAAGCTTTTTTCTGATGTATAAATTTGATGAGGATTATCTAAAAAATCTGAAATATAAAAAATTATCGAATGCTTAGGACTCAGTCTGATAACAGAATTCAGTGTTTTCTTAATATTAGTCGTTTTATGTAGGGGTTTAAAACTTAAAAGTTCTTTTATAAGCCTAAAAATATGAGCTTTTCCCTGCTTGGGTTCTAGATAGAATTCTACATCTTCGCTTACTATCATTAGTCCGACTTTGTCATTGTTTTTAATGGCAAGAAAGGCAAGTATAGAGGCAAGTTCAATAGTAATTTCCTGTTTCGTTTTTTCTTCAGTACCAAAAAGGCTAGAGGCGCTTAAATCGATGACTAATAGTAAAGTCATCTGCCTTTCTTCTCTGTACTGTCTAATATAAGGACCTTGCAATCGAGCGGTAACTTTCCAGTCTAGGTTTTTAATCTCGTCACCGTGCTGATATTCTCTGATAGACTCAAAATTTAAGCCAGTGCCTTTAAACGCAGATTTATATTCCCCTGCTAATATTTGATTACTTAATTTATCACTTTTAAGTAATATTTTTTTGATTTGGCTGATTAAAACCTTATCTAGAACAGGGTTATCGTTAATCATCTAATTAGGAACCTTTTCCGAAATATTATGGTACCTCTATGGAATCAAAGATAATCTTAATTAGATCATCGGGAGTTTTTTCTTCAGCACTAGCACTGAAACTCAATCCAATTCGGTGTCTGAGTACATCAAAACCTATATTTTTAATGTCTTGTGGTACTACGTAGGCTCTGCCCTGCAAGTAAGCATAAGCTTTAGAGGCAAGTAATAGCGCGATAGAAGCTCTAGGAGAAGCACCATATTCTAATAAGCCCTCTAAGTCTTTTATTTTCTGCTTACTATGAGTTTTGCTACTGTCAACATTAGATCTAGTCGCGAAAATAATGTCAATAATATAATCTTGGATTTTTTCATCAACATAAACTTTATCGACTAATTCACGAGCTTTTAAAATCTCCTCTTTCCCAATTATCACGTCAAGCGAAGTATCTCGCTTAAGAGCTTTAAGATTCATAATCCTCTTCTCTTCCTCTCTAGAAGGGTAATCTATTTTGATTTTCATCATAAACCTATCCATTTGTGCTTCAGGCAGCATATAAGTTCCTTCTTGCTCTAAGGGATTCTGAGTCGCAAGGACGATGAAAGGTTCATCTAATTTGAAAGTTTCATCACCAATAGTGATACTTTTTTCTGCCATCGCCTCTAGGAGCGCTGACTGTACTTTAGCGGGAGCACGATTAATTTCATCTGCGAGTATTAAATTACTAAAAAGAGGTCCTTTTTTAATCTCAAAATGAGCTCCACTTGGATTATATATCTGGGTTCCAGTAATATCAGCAGGCAGCAGGTCTGGAGTAAATTGTATTCTTTGTGATTGAATGTTTATACACTCAGCAAGACTCTTTATAGTTTCTGTTTTTGCAAGACCAGGTACGCCTTCTATAAGCAAGTGACCACCAGTGATAATCGCTAAGAGAAGCTTTTCGATAAAAGTTTCTTGACCAATAATACGCTTTTTCAGTTCATCTTTAACTTTTTTGAAGACAGTGCTTTGAAAGAGTATTTGTTCATTTAGTTCTTCTAGATTCATTTTTATCTTTATCTCTATTTTACCTGAGTGGTGTTGAATCTGCATGAGGATCATGAGGACAACGAAAACGCAGAAATAGGAGCTTAGTTACAAGCCCTTGATAAAGGAATAGTGATATGAGGAATAAGTTTTTATAGGTTTACTGTAAATTAAGTTAAAAAGGTGAGTGTATTAAAAATGGCAGAAGCAAAAGCATCTTCAGATCAAGATATTAGCAAAAAAGAATTTTGGCAGAATTTTTTTCCGAAATTTAATATAGAGAAGGACGCGGTTTTTAATGGTAGCCCTGTTTCTCTTACGGAGAAGGAACAGAAAGAAATACCAGAGCTAATGATCAGAGAAGGTTATTATAGGCTGGCTCAGAAAGATTTAGGTATTAGTTTTGCCAACTGTACTGAACTTATTAAAAAATTACATAATGAAGGTCTAGACCCAGTCTTCGCCTATATGTATGACGAACTCTGGTTATTACAGGCAAAGGTGCAGAGTTTATATAAATTAGTTCTTGGTGAGGATTGTGTTATGCATCCTACGTTTTGGGCTTGGCTGGTTTCTACAGATAAAGAGACCGCTGGTTGGGGACCGCATCGTGACAGAGATCGTTCGTGCTTAAGAGCAGATGGCTCTACTAGATTAATTACTATGTGGATACCTATAACAGAAGCTACTCCTATGAATGGTTGTGTTTATATGGTTCCAGCCTATAAGGACAGACATTACAATACTGAGAAAGAAGATATTGTAAATTTTGATTTTCAGGATATTAGGGCTTTGTTAGCTTCACCTGGTGATGTTTATATTTGGAATCATGAAGTCTATCATTGGGGTGCAAGGGCTGCCTATAGACCAGGTGG
>JBJTTW010000102.1:0-29772 GCA_046080385.1 bacterium | reverse complement strand
GAATCTACTGCTAAATCAATGGGCTTTGACTGGGAGTTAATTAAAGGTGGCGATGCAACTTACCCATATCAAGCCATGGCTGCTGCACGTTATGTGCAGATGGTAGGTGAATCTGCCTATAACAGTGTCGGAGCGGTTGGGTACAGATATTCCTCTAAAATAAATCGTCGCTTACAGCAAATCAATGATACAGAGATTCCAAATAACCCAAGTTAGCCCCTGCATACTCGGCAAAAGTCCTACGATGGGCTTAGTTCTTATCAAGAATTTTTTCAAGCCATTCAAATTTACAAGGTCTGGATTTCTTCCTATCTATGCAAGCACAGGTTATTTTCGCAGAGAGTATTAAATCTGCTTGAGAAAAATCTCTCATTTTTAACTTTTCAAGAATCTCTAAGTCCTTAAACCTAAATATCTTCTGGGTGAAAATATATCGTAAGCGTCCTTCTCGAGATAGTTCTAGGCGAACAGTAAAATTATCACTAGGTAAAAGCGGCTTAATAAAATCTAGTTCAGCTTTTGCTACCACTAGATCTAAGCCCATATCATGGGCTAGCTTAAAGTCGATGCCATGACTCTGTAAAAATTCATGGCGAGATTGTTCTAGATAATGGAAATAATTAGCATTATTTACTATCCCTTGAAGATCGCATTCATAATCCCTTACTTTAAACTCACTCAAATGACTGATCTCTATCACCATGCTTAACCTCATCTTAAACTAATTCTGATACTTTGCTAACAGTTGTGAGAGCTTTTGAATACTGCGACATAAGTTGTTAGTGTTTTTTAGTTCTTAGGACTAGGCGTGTTAAGGAGGTCGATTTATGGATATAGACAACAAGCTATATGGTGCTGTTGGTTTAGGCATTAAAGTAGAGAATGAAGCAGATTCTGTTATTGCTAGTTTCATTGCATCTAACTCGGTCCCAAAAACTGAAACTGGTGTAGTTGAGCTGTTTAAGGAAATTCCTGTAGCTGATCAAATTAAGCAAAACAAGGTTAAGCATGAGTATTCTATAAAATTATTTACAGAGGCTAAAGGTGAGTTAGTCGAAGATACTGCTTCGATTAAAGCTGAAAGCCCAAGTGTAATTTTAAGAAAGCATAGCATTCAGCAACAAATACTAAATAATGCACATGAAGTAGCAGATGATCTAGACATTGACGATGATTTAGATGTCGCTGATTCATTTGAAGCATCTTTTGGTGATTTAAGTGGCTTTGCCGCAGCTGAAGGTTTCTTCGATAATACTATTGATGAGAGCTTTGATTTTGGTGAAGATGAAAGAGCTATTGGCTTAAGTCATGCAAAGGGTGATGACTTGACGGGAGTAAATTCTCTAGTGATAGATGATTTAACTAACGCAAGTAATCCATTCATGGCACTTAAGGGCATCAACAGACTCGGTTTTATTACTGAGGATTTAAAGCAAATACAAAACGACAAATTACTTGGTAGAGTTTAAAATTCGGCTTTTCAGCAAGACCAGAGTGAGCTTAATTAGCCACGAAGTAATGCTGTAGCACCTGATTGGATAAGTCTTTGAGCAAGTAATCTGCCTAACTGAGGGGTCAGTTCAGAATCAAATATAGAAAGCCTGTCTTTTATGGTTTTAGTTCCGTCTAATGATGAAACTGAGAAATGAAAGCAGGTTTTTTTCTTTTCTAGCTCTGAATATATGCCGATGGGCACCTGACAGCCTCCCTCTAATTCATTTAAAAAAATTCTTTCTATCTGTAAAATCATTTCCTGTTTAGGATTTACCAAAGGTTCTATAAGTTTTTCTATATCCGTGCGGGATTCAAGAAATTCTATGGCTAAAGCTCCTTGAGCTACTGCGGGCATAATTTCTTTTGGATTTAAAAATGCCGATATTCGATGAGAAAAACTTTTATCTACTGTCATAAGGCGTTTAATACCAGCTGCTGCTAAGACTATCGCATCCATAGCGTTATTCGAGTCATCTAATTTACGAAACCGCGTATTTAAATTTCCACGGATATCTATAAAATTTAATTTAGGGTAATGACTTTTAAGCAGAGCTATACGCCTTAAACTTGAAGTCGCAACGATGTTTAATTTTCCAATAAGCTGTGAAGTTAAATCATTATCATTATTTAAACTTTCTTGGGGCAGCTCGAAATCTTTAATTTTTGCGTTTGCGGATGCGTATTCAGGATGGTTTTGACTTAAACATATAACATCTCGCACATCCTCTCTCTCTAAGATCGAACTGATCTTAAGCCCGTCTGGGAGCTTGGTTGGCATATCTTTCATGCTGTGAACAGCTATATCTACTCGCTCTTCAATTAGCTCATGCTCTAGTTCTTTAACAAAAAGCCCCTTATCACCAATCTTAGAAAGAGCCACGTCAAGAATCTTATCTCCTTGAGTTTTAATTTTTATAATCTCACACTGAATCTCTGGATATATTTCTTCTAGCCTAGTTTTAACCATCTGGCTCTGTAACAGTGCAAGCTGGCTATCCCTAGAGCCAATTTTAATAAGCTGGGGCATGCTAAAATTTTATCCTAGAAATGACTCTTAAAGTTTTAGTTACAGATAAACTTGATAGCTCAGGTTTAGATATTTTAAAATCCAGCTGTGAGCTAGATTACAAACCTGGTACTACTCACGAAGAATTAAAATCCTGCATCAAGAATTACGATGCTCTGCTAATCAGGTCAGAGACTAGAGTTACTAAAGAAATTTTAGAGCATGCCGTGAATTTAAAAATAATCGGCAGAGCTGGTGTCGGAGTGGATAATATAGATATTCCTTCTGCCACTGAAAAAGGCGTTATTGTAGTTAATTCCCCTGAAGGTAATACCGTATCAGCAGCAGAACATACTATTGCACTGCTAATGGCTTTAATGCGTAAAATCGCCCCAGCTGATGCTTCTGTTAAACAGAAGAAATGGGAAAGATCTAAATTCGTGGGTAATGAGCTTAACTCTCGCATTCTTGGGATTGTTGGACTAGGTAAAATTGGACAGCGTGTCGGAAAAGTCGCTTTAGCACTCGGCATGAAGGTTCTAGGTTATGACCCTTATGTTTCTAAAGAGAAAGCTGAAGACCTAGGTTTCACTAAAATGGAATTAAATGATATTTATAAACACGCAGATGTAATCACCCTGCATGTTCCCAAAACTCCTGAAACACAGAATATGATTAATAGTCAGACGATAGAAACCATGAAGGATGGTGTCATTATTGTTAACTGCGCGCGCGGTGGCTTAATTAATGAAGCTGATTTAGCAGCTGCTATTCACTCTGGTAAAGTTGGTGGTGCGGCGATTGATGTATTCGTAGAGGAGCCTTTAAAAGAATCTCCATTACAAGACTGTGGTGACAAGGTAGTCCTTACCCCACATCTTGGCGCTAGCACTAAAGAAGCACAGATAAATGTGGCTCTAGATGTCGCTGAACAAATCAGGGACGTACTTTCTGGTGGTGTAGCTAGATCTGCCGTGAATTTACCTGGTCTAAAACCTGAGCTTTTAAAAGCGATTAAGCATTATTTACCTTTAGCTGAACATATGGGAGCGGTTATAGCTCAATTATCTTCTGGCTGTATTAAACAAATAGATATAGAAGCACTAGGACAGCTAGCTGATAAAAATATTGAAGGGCTTAAACTTGCAATTTTAAAAGGTATACTTTCACAGAACGTTGATGGTGTGAGCTTCGTTAATGCACCTATGATCGCAAAAGATCGCGGGATCAAAGTTTCAGAGATGAAGTCTGACGACTCTGGAGCTTATATTGATAAACTTCGCATCACCTTACATACAGAAACTGGGCTGAAAGCTATAGCTGGAACAGTTCTTCAAGGAAATATACCTACCATTATTGAGATAGATTCATTCCCTGTAAATATTAAGCCAGATTCCCACTCTATAGTTACCTTTCATAAAGATGAGCCAGGGAAAGTCGCTCAAATATCGAAGATACTCTGGGATGCAAATATCAACATCAGCTCTTTAAATCTGGGTCGCAAAGATGATACAGCATCTGCCGTTATGGTTATTAATGTCGATTCTGAAGTCTCTAATGATCTCCTGAAAGCAGTTAGTGAAATTAAAGGTATCAATACTGCTAAATATGTTCGTTTAAAAGGAATCTAAGGCTTTTGTCTGAGGAGATTTTAAAAAGAATTACTAACTTTTCAACTCGTAAAGAGTTAGAAGACCATTTGGTGACTGAGCTTCTTGCAGATATAGCTCAGCCTGGGCTTCTGCTTCTGCCAGTAGGAGCGACTTATGAAGAAGTGATATATAGCAAACTCAATGAAGAACTCTATGCTAAAGATGATTTGATTAACCCTAATCTCTTTGTTTCGCACTTAGATGAAATAATCTTAGAAAACGCAGAAATTGAAGTTCGGCAACAGTGCCATGAAGAACAAGATTCTAGTCTTGTAAAAACTCCCACTCTATTTTCAGAGATCTTGAAAAGCAGCTTACCGAATCTAGTAGATAAATTAGGCGAGAGATTTTATTCAATAGATACTAGGCACCCAGAAGATTTTGAAAGATTTATTCATCAGCGTGGTGGGGCCCGAGCGATATATCTTGGTCTAGGAGAAGATCCCAGTACTGCACATGTTGCCTTTATCGGAGAAGACTATATTAATAGAGAGATTAGCACAGTAGAACTCGCTGAATTAAGTTCAAGTAAGCTAGGGGTTAAACAAGCTGTCACCATTGGTACTGACGTCTTTAAGACTCCTAGTCTGACCAAAATAGTAATAACCATTACTGGTGAAGAAAAGACTGAAGCTTTTAAAGCTGCGATGGAGAATCCCGATACAGGATTAGGTTATCTATTAAGTAATCACTTAGAGATTTTACATATATTTTGTGATCATCTCTTTGCCCAAGGCTTGAAGAAGCTTGGGATCATGCTTTAGAGAGGCGGGCGGAAACGTAGAAAATGGAGTTGTGCATATCTCGTTAGAGACCGCTGCTAAATTGAAAGAACTTTTACGAAAACTCTCTCAGAGCCTGGCGTATTAGAAGCCACCTCAAATTCTAAAATATTAGTTTTAGAAGGATCATAAGCACCTTGAACAAATTTAAAAGTAGCTGGGAAGCTAGGAAGGAAATTGCCATTCATCAGCAAAATCACTCTGTGACCCTGTTTTAAATTACTTGCAGTAAAATTAGCATTAGAAGTCAGTGTCTTTAAAAACACACTGTGAAAAGCATCAAAACTCAAATCATTAGAACCTAAAGACTGATTCACAGAACTATAATTAAGAGCATGATTATCAATCAACTGCTTCATTACTCGTCCCTGATTAGCACTTAAAGCCTTATCAGTATTAGTCGAAGTGAAATTATTAACTATATCAGCAGTTTTAGAAATACGATTATTTAATTCTGTTAGTAAATTATTAACTTCAGAAATTTCATAATTAGGTAATACTGCATTCGAGAATAATCCTGTAGTAAATTTACTAGCGTCTACTCCAGAGATATCTAAACCTGTAACGCTATTGTTGGTGATATCTTCTGGAAGTATAGTTCCATTAACGACTTTAGCGGTAGTTACAGTGCCGACACCTAAATTAATATCAGCAAGAGTGAGGAGAGTACCATTTTTATTTGGCAAAGTGAGGTTGGAATCAGCTTGTGATCTGAATATTACATTATCAGCACCTTGAAGAAATAATGATTTAGTCGGAGTAACGTTCCTCAACCTGAAAGCACCTAGGTTAGCAGGTAATCGAGCTACATCTAAAACACCGCTATTAAGGTTAGTCGCATTGGTGTAAAAAGCTGCTGGCTGGCCAGCAAGTTTATCCGTATCTGGAATAGTCGCTACGAAAGCTGGAGGGACTGGAGGAAGAGCTGGAGTAATAGTAGCTGTAAGAAGGTCTCTAACTACGAAATATCTAATTCCATTTAAGGTGAAATATAATTCTGTTCCATCAAACTCAAAAGAACCGTTGACTAGTGGACTTGCTAAGGCTTGGGAAGCTAAATTCAGGGGAGCAAGTCCAAGCGTAGTTTTTATATCTAATCTAGCCTGAGGATCATCGTTTATGATGCCTATATTTCCAGTATTATCTAAGCTGACTACAGGGAAATTGCTGTCAAAACCAATCTCTAATTGGTTATTCGCTTCATCCATGTCAAGAATAGCTCTTTCGCTATTTTCTAAAAGATTCACAACTTCAACATTAAGAACTTCAACGAAAGTATTTAGGCTAGAATTCGGTACTGGCGTACCACCCGTATTTAGAGCACCATTTTTTACTACATTTTTAATCTGTCTACGACCAAAAGAACTAACCAAAGGAACTTCTACGGTATAGGTACTATCGGTATTTTTCACGACATAAATATCTCTAGCTTTTTGATCTCTATTCGTTTCAAAAAAAACTTTATTAAAAAACAATCGCTGAATATTACAATCAGTAATAGTCGCATCAGGACAAGAAAAATCAATAGAAGCATTTTTATTTAAATTATTTTTAGTGACGAAAAAACCAGAACCTGTAACATTTAATCTAAAAGTACTTAAAAGCTGACCTGCACTATTGTGTAAGCCTACATAAAGCTGTTTATTGCCTTGAAAAGGTCTAACTTTAATGCCTGTCTTTAAAGTTTTTTCTTTAAATCTCTGCTTAGGGAAAAGAACATTAGTAACAGAAAGAACATTATTCAGACCATTTACTTGCTCATAAGCTATAAGTTTAAAAGTCTTAGAAAAATTAGCATCAACATATACCTCTCTTGCGTCAAGCTGTAAGTTAATAGTCTCATTTTCACGTGAATAATCTTTAATAGTGTCCTTATCTTCAACAAATAAGGAGAGGTTACAGTTGCCACTAATACACGACGTTTTTATAAAATCTGCGTAAGAAGGCTGCGGGCTGAGTAAAAATGTTGAACAAAAATAAAAAATAGCTAATACTTGGAACAAACTCTTCAAGACAGATTTCCGAGTCAACATAATAATAGGTATAACATCTACTGCTATGAAAAATAAACATTAATTTCTTAACTTTAAGGTATTTCTTTATAAAATTAATAAAATTTTGGAACTTTTAAAGTCTCTGACAGCCCGTGATGAAAAACATCGTTTTTTATCACTTCCTTAATTGCTTCTCTTAATTACAAAATCTGCAAGCTCCACTAAAGAATTTTTATATTTAGATTCTGGTAAAAAACTTAAACCTTTAACTGCTTCCTTAACATATTCGATGGCTTTTTCATAACTTCTCTCAATACCAGCAGTCTCCTCAATGATACGAATAGAATCATCTATAGTTTTCTGAATTTTTACATTATTCTTTTCACTGGGTATTTGTTGAATACGCTCTTTCATATAGGCACATTTATCTGGATTAACCTGCTTGAGATTTTCAAAAGCAAAGAGTAGAGGCAGATTAATTTGTCCTTCGCGAATATCTGCACCAGCTGGCTTTCCTAATGATTCTTCATCTGAAGTGAAATCTAAAATATCGTCAATAATCTGAAAAGCCATACCTATAAACTTTCCATAATTAGCGATAGCTTTTTTCTCTGCTTCCGTCAAAGGAAACAACTCTGTTAAAGCAAAGGTACAAGCTTCAAACAGGGAGGCAGTCTTGTTATAGGTTTTTAAATAATAATAATCAAAACTTATGTCTGCATTATATTTCTGTTCTACCTGTCTAATTTCCCCAGAGCAAAGATTTTCTAAAACAGAAGCGAAAATCTCAACAACCTTATTAATATCTATCCTCGCAAGGTTCACTGCCGCTCTAGCGAACATAAAATCACCGCTGATAACGGTAACAGCATTGCTCCATTTACTATTAGTCGTAGGAGCACCGCGCCTCACTAAAGAATTATCAATAATATCGTCATGTACAAGACTTGCGGTGTGAATAAGTTCTGCAATTTCAGCAATAAGGAAAAGCTTTGCCTCGGCTTCAGGACAAATCGCATTACGAGTTTCGGCTAAAGCTCTAAACATCAGAAAACTTAAAGCGGGTCTTAGACGCTTACCACCAGCAGAGAATATATTCCGCAAAATACTGCAAAGCGAATGGGAATCGGGGCTAATTTGATTCATTAGCCTATCGTTTAACTGCTCAATATCTTTTTCAATAGGGCTAAAAATACCCTCAAGAGTCTTCACTAATGCCCATAATATCACCTTTGCATGTAATATTTAATCAAGAGTACGCTTAAATTCCTTATCAATGCAGAATCTAGATTTATACTACATGAAACAGGTTGTCAATTTAGCAAAAGAGGTTTCTCTTGACTCTAAAGACATTCCAGTGGCTGCTCTTATTGTCGATGAAAATAATAGAATTATTGGGAGAGGTGTAAATACTCGCGAAAAGGAATGTTCAGTAATTGGACACGCTGAAATTAATGCTATAAAAGAAGCAAATAAAACTTTAAAATCTTGGAATTTATCTAAATGTCGTATTTACGTAAATTTAGAACCTTGTGCGATGTGTGCTGGAGCTATCTTGCAAAGCCATCTCAGCGAAGTTATCTTCGCTGCCTATGATATAAAATCTGGGGCGCTTGGCTCACGTTACAACATTGTTACCAAGAACCTTATAGTAAGAGGCGGAGTAATGGAAATAGAAGCACAAGAAATTTTAGGAAATTTTTTTAAAAAGCTGAGAGAATGAAGCTTTGGGTCATGAAAAAAGTTCATATATTCTATAACCCCCTTAAACCAGAAGCCCAGCAAACAGCTACTGAGCTTAATGAAATTTTCAAACGAAATTATATAAATAGTAAATTTGCCGAGACTGAGAAAAGCTCGGAAGACTGGCTAGAAGTAGATAATGATACGGACATGCTGATAGTCCTTGGTGGTGATGGCACTTTCCTGAAGGCTGCTCCTCAAGTTTTATCTAGATCCATCCCCATTCTAGGAGTTAATTTTGGTCATCTTGGCTTTCTTTCTGAATTCGGTGATATGCCAATGCAGCAGCTTGCAGATATTATTCTGAATGGTGATTATATTATCGAAGAACGCAGCACTTTATCTGCTTATATCGAAGATTTAAATGAATATTACTACGCGATTAACGATATTACTTTAAATCGCTCACACTACACGAATTTACTGCATACCGATATCTACATCGGAAATGATCTATTACATTCGCTCAGAGCAGATGGTTTAATTATTTCGACACCGACTGGATCTACTGCCTATGCCATCAGTGCAGGTGGAGCGGTTATGGACCCTAATATTAGTGCTTTTCAGATAGTACCGATAGCACCACATTCTCTAAACAGCAGACCACATGTGGTTTCTGATTCGTCAGTTATTAAATTAGAGAGCCAAGACTACATGAATTTCTTTTTACATGCAGATGGTAGAGATTTAGTAGAACTTAAAGCTAAATCTAGAGTCATCGTGAAAAAATCACCTTACACCCTGAAATTAGTAAAACTGAATATCAAAGGAAGAAGCTTCTATAGCGTTTTAAGAGAAAAGCTTCAGTGGAGTTGTACGGCTGTCCCAAAAAGGGGATAATAATAATTATGATTAAAACATATATTAAAGGTTTTATATTTGGATTTGCGGTACTGTTTATTTTGCTTAAGTTATCAGAAAAACATAATTCTAATTAGGGCGTGCAAGCGAAACTCCAATTTCTGCGTTTTCGTCGTCCTCAGCCTTGTACTTGTTCATTGAGCTATACGTCCATTCAGGGCTATTATCGATCTTCAGCTCTCACATTAATAATCAAGCTCTCTAAAGCTTTTATTAATAAGGAATTAGCCTTAGGAGCTCTAGTCATCAGAAAATTTTGAACGCCTTGCTTTTCAGCGAGTTCTTTATATTCAATATTAATTTCATGTAAAGTCTCAATATGATCTCCCACAAAGCTAATGGGAACTACTATAAGATTTTTTTCACCACGTTCTGCAAGCTCAATAATAGTATGTTCAGTATTGGGCTCTAACCACTTTACTGGTCCAACCTTACTCTGGTAGCTGATCTTATGCCTAATCATTTTCAATTTCTCATGCTGCATAATTAATGCAACAGAAGCCTTAATCTGCTCTTCATAAGGATCTCCGCGTTCGACATATTTTTCAGGTAGTCCATGAGCGGAAAAAAGGATTAAAATATCTTCTCTTAAAGCTTTCTCCTCTGTTTCGCCTTTACCTACGATAATCTCAGCAAGCAGCAAAGATAGTTTATCTAATATCCTCTGCTGCATTAGCTGAATATAATAAGGGTTATCAAACCAGCTTTCAATATAAGTTACTCGAAGATTATTCGTTAATCCAGCTTTATCAAAAAGATCTTTACACTCATAAAGACTAGAACCAGTCGTCGCTTCAGAATACTGTGGATATAAAGGAATTACTACTAAGTCTTTAATATCATCTTCCTCTATCACTGGAATTACATCACGCAAAAATGGCGATGAATAACGCATTGCGTAATAGACCTTAACATCAGTACCCAAAGTCTTTTTAAGACTTTTCTCTAAAGCCTTAGCTTGGCACTCTGTCTCAAAACGAATCGGCGAACCGCCTCCAATTTCATTATATAGAACTGAAACTTTAGGAGTTCTTCTTGACGAAATGAATTTAGCAAGAGTACTCTGAAACGGCTTTATAAAAGGTGGTAGCTGAATAATAAAAGGGTCATTAAAAAGATTATAGAGAAAAGATTCTACATCTTGTAAAGTCTCTGGACCTCCCATCTGTAAAAGTAGAACTGCTTTACTCATTCATAAAATCTTAGCTTAATTTGACTTGTGAAGATATTTTCATTTATGCTTGTTTTTGCTATGGTGAAATCTGAAATTATAAAGACAATGGAGGCCGTAGCCCTTAAAGCTAGTCAGATTCAACTAGACTATTTTCTGAAATTCGACAAGCTCAAGCCAGAAGAAAAAAGCTATCAAGATTATGTAACTATCGCAGATAAAGAATCTGAGGAAATGATTATCCAAGGACTAAAAAAAGCATTTCCCGATTATGGCTTTATCGGTGAAGAGTCTGGGATTATTAATCCCGAAGCGAAAAAAAAGTTTATTATTGATCCACTAGATGGCACTATTAATTTTATGAAGGGCTTACCTTTTTTCTGCATCTCTATTGCTTTAGCAGATTTTAATGAAAGAGTAGAGCTTGAAGATATAGATCAGATAGAGGCTGGTTTAATCTATGCTCCATTTTTTAAAGAATTATTTTATGCAGAAAAAGGTGAGGGAGCCTTTTTTGGAGAACAATTAATAGAATATAATCCAGCTATAAATAAAATAGTCTGTAGCATTGGTAATAAAAACTTTAACCATGATTTACTTAAAGAAGATATTCGTCAAACAATTCAGAGCATTGCTCATAGGCGATTCTTTGGTGCAGCGGCACTGGAATTGGCTTATGTTGCGATACAGAGAATAGATACCTTTATGCACTGCTCACTTAATGTCTGGGATATGGCAGCTGCAGCAATAATATTAAAAGAAGCTGGTGCTGAAGTCAAAAATCTTGATGGGGACACTGAAATTTTCAAGACAAGAAATATAATTGCTTAATGGATATCCAGCCGAACTCCAATTTCTGCGTTTTCGTCGTCCTCATTTTTATCTTTAAGGATCCGCTGAAAAATGCTATTTTTAGCATTTTTCGACCCCGACCGAGGTATAAAACCTAGCTCGGGGAGCGGATCCTTAACCTCTTCACCTGACAGTCCGTGATGAAAAATTTCATTTTTCATCACTTCCTTAAAGGCTTATCAACTTGTCATAAACAGCTTCTGTCTCTATTTTTTTAAGTAGCTCAAGATTTTTTAAATCAAGCACAGCAATTAATTTACTTTCTGGACTTGAGATCAGCAATAAACTTTCATCCCTATTAAAAGCAAAAGTCCTTGCAGACAGAATATCAGCTCCTAAAGATTTTTGCAATAAGACTTCCTTGGTCTTAAGATCTATTTTCGTCAGGAAACTTTCTTTCGCTTTATTAAAACCTAGAATTAAAATCACCCGGCCATCATCTATAAAAGAAATTTTCTGCGGAATATAGTCTAAATCATAGCTTTGTATTAATTCTTTACTGATGAAGCTATAAATATTTACTTTCCCCTTAATATTTTCATCTTTAATATGTTCACTTGCCGTCACCAAGAGATCTTTATTAATAACAAAATCAAAAATAATATTCTGTTCATCACCTTTTTTATACTTTAAAATCTGTGCAACCTGATAGTTACTAGTGTCTATAAAACTAATTTCATTCGCTCCACGAGAATTCACCACTAATAATTTCGCTGTGTTACTCGAAAAATCAAAAGGTTCCATCTCAGTAACTAGGTTTGATAGCTGTATTTCACTAATAACTTTCCTATTACTCGTATTTATGGCATAAATTTTAGAATCCTTCTGACTTAGGGCATAAATAGTCTTATGCTCTAAATCGAAATCCAGTAAACCATTTTCATGTATAAACGGCTTCAAGTCCGCTAGTTCTTTAAACTTAAAGCTATCTGCTTTAAAATCCGAATCTAACTCATAGATCTTAGCCGTACTATAATCTGCTAAAAGTATATTTTTTTTAGTCTTGTTAATTTTACTTATCCAAACTAAATCCTTATCAGCCTTCAACGCCTCAACACTAGCAGGGTTTTCAGCATTTTTGGCAAGCTTAATTAATGCAAAACCATTATCTAAACTACTATAAGCTAAAAAACGAATTTCCTTAACTCTTTCAGCAGCGAGTAGAGTCTTAAGCTCTAATTCCTTAACCGTAGATAACTGACTGTTACGTAAAGGTATAGGCAGCTCACCAGAAAGCACACCTAAATCACGCGGCAGAGAAAAGCCTTTAGGGACAAGAAAATCCGAAGGAATAACGAAAGATAAAATTCTATCTTTAATTAGAGGAGCGTATTCGCTATAACCCTTAATAGTATTATTCTCAATTGGTGTATAGATATAAGAATTACTAAAAAGTAAATCACCCTCAGGGGACTGCTCCAAAACTTCAATTTCTGCGTTTTCGTTGTCCTCATGATCCTCATGTACTGGTAGTACACTGCGGTCGTTTTCGTCGTCCTTAGGATTAATTAATAAGAGCCACTGTTTATTTTTGGTCTCTAAAATCCCATCATATCTAAACTTAGCTTCAGGATAGAGTTTCTGTATCGCAGACTTAACGTTAGTAGGAACTTCCGTAGCTTTAAGATCCTGAAAAACACCAGCAAAAAAACTACTGAAGAAAAGTAGAAAAATGATCAGACTTTTACTTAGATCATCAAAAACCCTTTTAGCATAAGGAGTTGGAACTCCAAACTCTAAACCCTTGTCCACAATTAAACCCAAAAGCTCATCTATCTCAATATCTTTACCCGCCTCTAAATCTTGCAACATAGAAGTTCTAAAACTCGCCCATTCTTTTCTATTAGTAAGTTCCCAGTGTTTATTCGGCAAATCCAGATCTAGAGCTATTCCAAGAGCATTAGCAACCCTAGTCGTCTCATTCATAATCCCTAAAGCCTCCTCTCTAGCTTGTGGATGATTCGTAATACCGCCCAAATCAGCTCTATATAAAGCACTCAAGGGATTGAAAGCAGAATTCCATACCAGCTTAGACCACTGATCTTTAATAATTTCGTTAGAGGTTTTGGCTGTGAGTCCCATAGCAACAAGCACTTGGTGAATTTTCTCAACACGACCAGAAGACTGTTCAGCTCTGAGTTCACCAAACTGTAAACGATATAAATTTACTGGATTATATATCTGAATATAGATACCTGGCTCTACCGTTTCAGAAGCGACATTAGTTAGACAACCAAGCACAGAACCCACTCCTAGAACAGATTCTATCCTCGCCTCATTACTCACTCCATTCTGCACGGAAAGTACTACAGTTTTATTATCGAACTTAGTTTTAATATCCTCAGCACAGTGAACACTATCTTTAGATTTAACACAAAGCATTATTAGCTTCTCTTCTTCAGGATTAATTTCTAATTCAGCATATGATGTAGCCAAATCAAAATATTTTTTATCTACTTTCAAACTAGAAGTGTCACCACCAGTAATAACAGTTCTCAATTCAATATAACCATTTTCATTTATTGCCTTTACGACCTTAGGTCTAGCAATTAAACTCAATCGATGGCACTGCTCGCCAACTTCAATTTCTGCGTTTTCGTCATTAAGTTTTCTCTTCGCAATAGCATCAGCTATTAAGCTAGAGTAAAAGCCACCAACCGATCCTATCCCATAAACTATGATGTGCATGTCCTGATTATGACATGCACACGATGCTAAAATGAAGCTCAAGATGCCACTTGATGAAAAGCTAATACTTGACCTGCCCTCAAGCGAATTTCTAGGAAACAGTCTCCAGAATATTCTACTTGCCATATTATTATTTTTTATCTTTAAATTATTTCTGAAACAGATAATCATCCGCCTCATTCAAAAACTAGAGTCTATTACTAATAAAACTAAATTGACAATTGATAATTATTTTATAGATGTTTTAGCTAACATTCACCCTCGCTTCTACGATTTTTTGAGTTTGTATTTTGCCATAAAAACTTTAATTCTCAATATCCACTTAGAGAAAGTCATAGATGGTTTACTAATAGGAATAGTAATTTTACAAGTTATTAATTCATTAAATAACCTCTCCCTGTATATACTCAAAAAGCTTTTTAACTTAGAAGATATAAGCGAAGAAGATAAAACTGTATTTGATGGCTTCACTTTACTAATTAAAATAATTTTGTGGATTAGTGGCTTACTTTTCTTACTTGCGAACCTCGGAGTCAATATCTCATCTCTCGCTACTAGCCTTGGCATAGGTGGAATTGCGATTGCCCTTGCAGTTCAGAATATCTTGGGAGATTTATTTAGCTCCTTCTCTATTTATTTTGATAAGCCTTTCGCTGTCGGTGACACGATTATCGTCGATAAATATACTGGAGTAGTTAAACGCATAGGTTTAAAAAGTACTAGAATTCAGACCTTACAGGGTGAAGAATTAATTATAGGCAATAAAGAACTTATCAGTTCTAAAATACAGAACCTGAAAAAAATGGAACGCCGCCGAGTTATGTTCAGCATTGGACTTGCGTCTGATAACTCTGTGGAGAAACTAAAAACAGCTAAAGAAATAATCACACAGGCTGTTTTAAATAGTGAAAAGGTAGAACTAGAAAGGGTTAATTTCTTTGAATTTTCAAACAACGGCTTGATTATTGAGATAGTTTATTTTCATAAAAACGCTGACCCACTTGAATACATGAATGAAAGAGAATTAATCAACCTAAAAATCAAGGAAGAGTTCGATAGAGAGAATATTCATTTTGCTAGCCCTGTAAATAAAAACATTAATGGAGCTTAATTATAAGTCTTCATCTTTGTTTTTATCTTTCTTATCAAAACCATCTTCATGATCTTTAAGACGATCTGTCATCTGCTTTCTTAATTCTTGAATATCATCTGGAGTCATCGCAAAAGATCTTTTTAAATGTTCTATAATCTCTTCTCTACGCTTAAGATCAAGATCCCCTCCTCTTAAAGAACGCTCAGCAGCCTTCTGCTCTTTCAATCTTAAAATCTTTTCTTTAAGCTCTGGATCATCTATCGAATCTACATCAATAGAGTCAACGGTCTGAAAATCTATTCTCACTATCCCGCTTAAATAAACAGCAGAGACAATAGCACCCCAAAGGAATGAAGCCTGCCATATCTCAATCGTGAGGTCTCTTTCAATGAAGTTACTATAAACAGCGTTCCAAATGACCTGAAGGAAAAAGCTAGGTATCAAGATGAAGGCAGAAAGTCCTAGGACTAACATCAATGCACTTATTAAATTTAGTTGGAATAATTTCACTTAGTTTAATTACCTTTAATCTTAGCAAGTTAAGAGATCATAAAGCCTGCGGAAAGTAAGTCTTTAAGATCTAATACCCCAATAGGTGAATTATTATCATTAACTATTACTATCTGCCCAATTCGATGTTTTTCCATTAGCTTTACAGCAGTAACAGCAAGATCATCAGAAGCCATAGTACGTGGATTCGGCGTTAAAATATCCTTAGCCTGCTTCAGAAAAACTTCTTCAGCATACTTTATTTGAGCACGCCTAAGATCACCATCTGTAATTACACCTATTAACTTACCTTCTGGACTTAGCACAGTAGTAAGTCCTAATTTTTTAGAAGTAATTTCTTCTAATATATTCCAGTAGTTTGAGTTCATAAATACACTTGGTATCTGTGTCTCTTTTCTCATCAAATCTGAAATAGGAATAATACTCTGCCCAAGACTGCCTAATGGATGCGATCTTGCAAAATCATCTTTTTGAAAATTTTTCTTTTTCATTAAAGTTACAGCAAGAGCATCACCTAAAACTAAAGCAGCAGTAGTGCTACTAGTAGGAGCCAGCTCTAAATGACAGGCTTCTCTCGTGATAGGAGTTAAAAGAGTTACATCTGCATAATTCGCAAGCGTACTTTCAGAATCTCCCGTAATAGCAATAATTTTAGCTCCGAGCTTTTTAATCGGTAACAAAATCTTTCTGAGTTCATCTGTCCTACCACTATAAGAAATAGCGATAACCACATCAGTGGGTAAAACCATGCCTAAATCACCATGTCCCATCTCTGCTGGATGAACAAAAAACGAACTAGTACCAGTACTTGCTAAAGTCGCTGCTATTTTAGCTCCTATATGACCAGACTTGCCCATACCAGTCACCACCACTCTACCTTGAGCATTTAAAATCATATCCACAGCTTTAACAAAACTCTCATTCAGACTATCTTCTACCTGCTTTAATGACTCAATCTCAATCTCAAAAACTTGTTTCGCTAATTCTAGTGTTTCATTCATTTTTTTCTCGGTAGTCGTCATTTTAGATTCCTGTCTCTGATTATCAAATCTCAATAATATAAAATTTCAATGGTCAACTAGGTCAATACTAGAACTATTAAACCTAATAAAAAATTCATCTTATGAATCTTCTCACTCAGTACGTGCAGAGATTGAAAATTTTCAGCATGTGTCTCATATGCAGTTAATATCTGTGGACTTAAAACATAAATGGAATAAAAACTAATAGAAACTATGATTAACACTAAAGCCAAAGAAATTAAATTCTGTGGGCTAAGCAGCATTTTATCTAGTAAGAAAAATTTCAGCAAAGAACTAATTAGTAAAACTATTACAGCTATATTTAACCAAGCATCATAACGGCCGAAGACATCTATCATCAGCTTGCCCGCCTCCTCTCGCACTAAGCTTTTAAAAACTATAGGAGCGACTATCGCCCCTATAGTAATAGTCGAACCAATTATCACGACTAATGATGAGAGCTTGAGAAAATTAATTAAGGTGTTAAATAATGCCATTTATAAATGCTTGAAACTTATAATTATACTTTATGAAGATACTTGCTTTTGACTCAAGCCAAAATTTACAGTCTTTTGCAGTCTATGACACGATACAAAAAAAATTCATTTTAGGAGAAGCCTTTCCTGGAAAATCTTCAGAGATAATAGAAAAGCTGAAAAATAGTTTTTTGCATAATCAACTTAAATTAAAAGATATAGGCTTACTTGCAGTAAATCTTGGACCAGGCTCATTTACTGGCATCAGAAATACTCTCTGTATCATTAAAACTCTAGCTTTAGAACTTAAGCTAAAAGTCTTTACTACTAACAGCTTTGAGTTACTACGTTTAGAAAAAGACCTCAGTGAGAATACGCCTATCGCCATACCAGCCTTTAAAAATAATTTCTTTGTCTCGCTAGATTCTAATTATGATTCTCTGAAAACTAATTTCTTTAGTGCGATAGATACTGAGATTGCTTTATATGAATTTTCTTGTGAGAATTTAAGTGAATTAATCATTAAACTTCTTCTTCATAAAAATATACTCAGTGAAGGCAACATTGCTGAAATTGAAGTTTACGAGCAGCGCCATGAAATAAGAACCGATTTCGGATTTGACCCAAATATATTGAAGCCTTATTATCTAAGAGAGCCTAGTGTGGGAAAGAAATAAATAAAGGCTCCTAAAAAACATGTCCATAGAAATCCCCTGTCAAGAAGATTATGCCGAGGCCACATCAGCTTTTATTCAGGAAGATTACCCTAAGGCCTTGGAATTATACAGAAAATCTTTAACCATAGTTAATGAGATACAATTAGAAGAATCTACAAAAACTGATCTATATGAGCCACTCGCTCGAAAACTTCGCTCTTACATTGCTGACATGACATTTGAGCTTGGCTTATTCAGTGAAGCTCGAGAAAATTACCTAATTATAAAATCCTTACCCCAAGCAGCCTATACCTTAATCTTGGAAAAAAAATTAGATGAAGCCTTAGATTTATATCACCTCTGCCCTTACTCTCCCGCAGCGAAATGGGGGGTCTTTCTCTGTCAGCTACTAAAAGATGAGATCAGTATATTTAATCCTGGTTATCTTTGTTACAGGTTATTTTTAGAAACCACTGCCACGTATTTCATTCGTTTTAAATTAAACGACTATCTTGAATCATTAATAATCGCTGCTAAAGACATAGAACCAGTATTTCCAGAATATTTAAAATGCCTAGGCTCTGCCTATCTTGCCTGCGAAGACTACCCTGCTGCGATATTAATTCTAGAAGAGGCTTTAAAAGGCTGTGATTTTGATGCAGAAATTTTCTATAAACTAGCTCAATGTTACATGCTTACTAACGATTATGCTAAAGCAAAGGAAAGTTTTAAAAGAACGCTTAAATTCCTGCCGAATCATATCTCTACGCTGAAATATTTAGGAAATATTAAATAGCTCAGTCGTATAACCTAGATTTAACATAAGAAGCGTAAAGAATTAATATAAGAGAAATCAAATCTTATACCAAAATACCATTTTAATCTGAAAAAGACTTTTATATGTCCCTTGCGCAGTCCTAGTTTCGGACTGCTTGGACTCAAAAGAATTTTCCAGAATGGTATTAGGAGTCAGATATGGAAATCGAGAGAATAGGAATAGATTTTAGATCCACCCTACCTGTATCTGAGATTAGTAGATTACAGAGTACGACTGCAAGGGAAGCCTCGACTAGTAATGTTAGTAAAAGAGAGATTCCAGCCGATTCTGTATCTCTGAGTTTTATAGATGCCGTGAAAAGCTCCAAGCAGGAGAATCCACGGGTGCAACAGATTAAAGAACAGCTAGCTAACGGCACTTACAGGATACCTAGTGGTTCAGCTATTTTAGATAAAGTTCCACAATTTGCAGAATTATTTTAAGAGAATTAAGATCCAAGGGGGAAAATAAAATGAGAGAAAGAAAAAATAATCGGAAACGGCTCTAGAAATAATATAAACTATTTGCCACTACTTGATAAAATACTCTTATTATAGTATAGGGCTTTTTCTTTATAGGGTATAACAACGATATAAATCCATAGTGCGAGGTAAATCATATGGGGATTGAAGGAATAAATCCTAATAACTACAGTAACTTTTCGATTGACACGTTCGGCGTAGGCAGTTCTTATTCTGGCTCATCTAGAGTAAAACGGGCTAGCGAAGCAACTGAAAGTTCTGGATCGTTCTCTAATGTTGAAGGTGATGTCGCAGAGATTAGCGAAGAAGCTACACAAGGCTTCTTGGGTCTAAGCAATGACTCTGCCGGATCTACAGCAAGAGCAGAGCGGGTGAAATCACTAAAGTCATTAATCGATAAAGGTGGATATTTTAGTGAAGTAGGTTCATTCCAAGTAGCTGGCGATCCTGGTTTGATCGAAGCGGTATTAGGATAGATTTACCAAGTGCTTGTGACTTATTAATTAAGGAACTGGCCCAATGAAAGAATTGACTGAAATATTAGATGAAGAGTGTGAGGTATACTCCAAATATCTTAAACTTGCAGGTAAAAAACGCGAGGCACTTATCAAGAATAATATCGATCTGCTGCCAAAAATAACAGATATAGAGAGAAAACTCTCTACTAAAATTTTACAGCTTGAAAATAAACGTAAACTGTTTTTAAGAGGAGAAGGATACGAAACTAACGTTACCATTGGCGAGATTTTAGCGAGTCTCGCCAATAGTGACGAACATGAGAACCAAGAGACTCTAGAACAAACCGCAAAGAGACTTAAAGAGACTTTAGAACAGTGCAAAAAATTTAATGACAACAACATGGCTTTAGTAAGACAGTCTTCTAGTTATATCAATCATATGATTAAGGTATTTACCAAGTCTGATAAATCAAGTGAAAGTGCTACTTATCAAAAGAACGCAGCAGGGAAAATTGAGAACATAAGGTTGACCGATATACAAGGTTAGTTTTTATGGCCTTTAAATTCAATTACCTATGACAGCAGTTTTTCTAGTACTCGTATCCGTCTGTATCTTCGGTGGCTTCATGCTCGAAGGTGGTCCGATACATGCTATCTATTCTGTTTGGCAAGAGTATATAATTATTTTCGGTGGCAGTACCGCAATATTCCTAGCAATGTGTCCAGGAAAGGTTTTAAAGAGTATCCTCGGTAATCTAAGTAGACCATTTAAAGAAAGTCCCTATACTGTTGATTGCTTCGCAGAGTCATTGCAGATGATGTATGAATGCTTCGTTAATTTAAAACGTGGCGGAATGTTAAGCATGGAGAAGGATGTCTCAGAACCCTCTAGTAGCTCAATCTTCACTAAATACCCCAGCTTCCTAAATAATCACCATGCGGTGCATTTTTTCTGTGATTCATTAAAATTAGTCATTAACTATAATTCCAAACCTGATGAAATAGAAACCGCTATGAACGCTGAGATAGATGCGCATCATGCCGAAGCAGCTATTGGCCCTGGAGCTATTAACCGTATCGCAGATGCTATGCCAGCAGTAGGTATAGTTGCCGCCGTTCTTGGGGTTATTATTGCGATGGCTCACATAGATGGCCCGCCCTCAGAATTAGGTCATAAAGTATCAGCTGCTCTTACTGGTACACTATTAGGTATTCTTGCCGCTTACGGCTACTACCAGCCAATAGCTCAGCACATAGAATATTTAAACGCTGACGAATCGCAATATTATCAAATGCTAAAAGAGGGACTAGTCTCTTATTTAAATGGTGCAGAGCCATTAGCTGCTGTAGAAATCGCCCGTAGAAATATTTTCCACTATAACCGTCCAAGTGCTGCGGCTCTAGAAGATACTCTGATGAGCATTAAGCCTCGAACTAAGTAAGTGTTCCATCATTTCTAATGACTTTTCACCAAGAGAGTTTTCTGTAACGATTAAAGCATTTCTAATTAAACCTTTACGCTTACTCCTTGATAAAGGTGTTTCACCAAATTTAAAAAAGAAAATTTTATCTAACAATTCATCAAAATCTTTATTTGAAAGGTTTTTCAGCCCATCACTGACTTCAGCAAATTCAGGATTTTTATCTCTTAACTTGAAAATTTCTTTACGAGCATAATCTAGAAGTCTCTTTTCGCCACTTTCTTCACAGGCTTTAAAAAAATATTTTTCAAAAGTTGATCTATCCAAAGATAGTACCAAAGGCAGATATAGCCAATGCCCAGCACCCGCTTCAGGAGAGAATTCTGGAAATATCAGAGTAGAAGCCTTACGATTATAAGGACAGACTTCTTGACAGAGATCACAGCCAAAAACCCATTCTCCAATTCCCTTTCTCATCTCCACTGGAATTTCCCCTCGATTTTCTATAGTCCAATAACTTATACATTTACGTGCATCAAGAAAATAAAGATCATCTAAAGCTCCAGTAGGACAGATATCTATGCAACGAGTACATTTAGCACAGTTTAAACTGCGGTCATTCGTCATTCTCAGCCTTGAAGCTGCACCTTGTGCAATAGTATTGTAAACAGAATTATGTTCGCTCTCCTCTGAATCTGGCTCAAATTCAAGGTCTGTAATTAACTCTGCGATAAATTTATAACTACCAGTTTTTTTAGAGATAAGAAGAGTATTTTTACCTTGAAACCCCAAGCCTGCTTTTACCGCAAAGCTTTTCTCCAAGAGTGGAACTGCATCCGTAAAGAAACGTGACTGAGCTAAAAGATTTTTAAAAGCCTCTGAGTGTAAGGTTAGTTCTTGAATCTTTTTTTTTAAAACCTTATGATAATCTTTACCAACCGCATAAGAAGCGATTCGCCCATAATCTAAAGATGGTCTTGCTGGAACTGGACTATAATAGTCTGCCGTGAATATTAATAAAGTTTTAGCTGAATTTAAAAGGAACTCTGGTCTTGCATTAATAGGCTGAACCCTAGTCATATAGCTCATCTCAGCAGCATAGCCCTTATTTCGCCATTCATGGAATAACTTTTCATCCTCTAAAAGCGGGCGTGCCGAAATAAAACGTAAATCAGAAAAACCAAACTGAGTAGCCTCTTTTTTTAAGACTTCCTTGAGTAATTGCGGCACCAGTAAAGAATCTCCTACCTAAATAGTCCAGAAATAGAACCATTAGTATGAATTCTACGTATAGCTTCAGCCATAAAAGGAGCAATAGAGACCTGTCTGATTTTTTTAGAATTCAGCCATTCTTCCTTAAGTGGAATAGTATCTGTGATTATTAATTCTTCGATTGGAGATTCTTCGATACGGCTAAATGCTGGCCCTGAGAGTACTCCATGACTTGCACAAGCATAAACTTTTTTAGCACCCTTTTCTTTAATTAACTGAGCGGCCTTAGTCATAGTACCTGCCGTATCAATAAGATCATCTACCAGAATAGCGATTTTATCTGTTACGTCACCGACTATATTAAAAACTTCTACATGATTCTGTTTATCATGATGCCTACGCTTATCTACAATAGCGATCGGAGCATCATCTAATAATTTAGCGTAAGCTCTCGCTCTAGTTACACCGCCTACATCTGGTGATACGATAACTAGATCTTCAGTTCCAATAAAGCGTTTAATATAATCAATAAGTATAGGTGCTGCATGCACATGATCAATTAAAGTATCAAAAAAACCTATAATCTGCTCAGAATGAAGATCTAAACAGATCACTCTATCAGCACCAGCTTCACCTATAAGCTTCGCAACTAGCTTACTGGTAATAGGCTCTCTACCAGCAGCTTTCCTGTCCTGTCTTGCATAGCCATAATAAGGCATGATGACGTTAATCTTCTTAGCAGAAGCCCTTTTCAGGGAATCTATAATAATAAAAAGTTCCATTAAATTTTCATTTACTGGAGGATGCGTAGCTTGAATTAAAAAAACCTCACAGCCACGAATGCTTTCTTGGATTTGAACATAAATTTCACCATCAGAAAAAGGTTGTATTTTAATCTTGCCTAATTCAAGTCCCAACTCCTTCGCTATTTCTTCACCTAGCTTGGGATTAGCTCTGCCAGTAAATATCTTCACTGTTCCCTCACTAGCTAAATCAAATTGAGTCAAGTCGTCTGGCAATCCAAGTGTCTTTAACATAATATGTATATCTAAATCTTAGCAAATTAAGAGATTTTTTGCTGATTTACTAGAGTTATAATTAATAATTATGTGTCCTAACTGTGTATTAAATTCAGCAGGAGCTTGGTCTTATTTAGGGCCTGGACTTATTTGCGGGCTTTTTCTTGTGGTTGGTGTCTTGTTTTACGTAAAGACTAAGCAGAGCGGTGAATTTGACGGAGACGAAGAAGAAGCTAAGTACAATGTTTTTGAGGAATAATTAATGAAAGCTGTAATACTCTCTGGAGGCTTAGGTACTAGAATTACTGAAGAGTCCTATTTAAAGCCTAAGCCTATGATAGAAATAGGTAATAAGCCTATTCTCTGGCATATTATGAAAATTTACTCTACTCATGGAATCAATGATTTTGTGATTTGCTCAGGATATAAGGGTTACGTAATTAAAGAATATTTCGCTAATTACTTTCTGCATCAGTCAGATGTTACCTTTGATATGTCTAAAAATCACACGGAGATTCATTATAATACCTGTGAACCTTGGAAAGTTACCATCGTAGATACTGGTGAGAATACCATGACTGGAGGTCGCTTAAAGCGAGTCAAAGACTACATCAAAGACGAAACCTTCTGCATGACTTATGGAGACGGAGTCTCTGATGTTGATTTAACAGAATTAATTAAAGTACATAAACAGACAGGTAAATTAGCCACTATAACTGCTGTTTGCCCGCCAGGAAGGTTTGGGATTTTAAACTTAAACAAAGATAATTCCATAAAAACATTTCAGGAAAAGCCTGTAGATATTGATACGGGATGGATTAATGGCGGCTTCTTCGTTTTAGAACCAGATGTATTAAATTTAATTGAAGGGGATTCGACTATTTGGGAAAAAGGCCCATTAGAGTTCTTATCCTTAAGTAATCAAATTTCTGCCTTTAAACATAATGGCTTTTGGTCACCCATGGATACTTTAAGAGATAAGCTTGAACTAGAAAGACTTTGGGAATCTGGCAAGGCTCCATGGAAAATCTGGGAATAAGTTAAATTATGGAAATATTTTCAGTTAATGCCCTAGAGTCAGAAAAAGATTTTACCTTACATTTTCAAGAATTAATAACATTAGGGGAAAGCCTATTTTCTCATTTTCTCGATCTCAAAGAACTTTTTGTTGGCAAGTCAATTCCAGAATGTTTGGTACATTATTGTAATAAAGATGGTATTTTGCCACAATATAGAGATTACGCTTTAAGCTGTCTCATAGAGCTCGCTGGTGTATTTGGTAAACTAGATGAAATTCAGTCCTGCTTTGAAGAAATATTTAAAACTTCAGACAACCCTATTCTTCTACATTTAGTAATTTACTGTCTAGCATACCTTGAAAATTATTCAGATGACGAGTCAAATAAGTTAGCAAAACTAGTCTATGAGAGATGCTTCGAAAAACAGCTTTCAAAAAATCGAGAGAAAATTAAATTACTTACCCAAACCCTCGTGATTCCGAATGAAAAAATACAAGTGGGTTTTCTTACTCGTTCTATTACTAATGTTGAAACTTTTCTTGCTAGTTGTTGTGAGCATGTTGATAAAAATAAATATCAATTTCACTGGTTTTATTTTGGTAAAGAAATTTCAGATAAGCATTTAGATTTACTCCATTATTGTCACTCTTACAATCATATAACAGAACAGGATTCACTAAAAATAGCAGAAGAAATATTCAAGAAAGGAATTCATATTTTAATAGATTCACGTGGCATAATCCCATTCAATTGCCTAGAAATCTTCAGCTTAAAACCAGCCCCTATTCAATTATCTATTTTCGGATATTGGGCTTCTACAGGCTTACCACAAATAGATTTCATCAATATCCCCACTGAAAAAATCTTTAGTCAAGATTCCTTGAATTCTTTACAAGAACAAACTCTATCAGGCTGCTATTATAGTCATATAGTCAAATCAGCCTTATTACTAAAAATTGAGCCCACACCGTGCCTTGAACGAAAACATATCACCTTTGGCAATTTCAGCAGAATGACAAAAATCAATACTACTGTTCTTGAAACTTGGGCAAAAATATTACAAGCCTTACCTAATTCACATTTAATCTTAATGACTGATGCTCTTAACGTAAGTGATTATCGTAAATATTTACTAGAGTTTTTTCATCAACGCGGCATTAGCCAAAATAGGATAAATTTGTTTGATTTTTTACGAACAAAACACTACTATGACCTCTACAATGAAATAGACATTTCCCTAGACAGTTTCCCCTTTACATCATCTAGTACTGCTATAGATTGCATGTGGATGAGTACACCGATTATAACTAGGTGTACTGGTAGAAAAACAGTGGAAAACTTCGCCAAAGAAATTTTAACTATTTGTAAAACGCCTGAACTGGTCGCTGCCGACACAGAAGAATATATAGCAAAGGCAGTCGAACTCGCTAATGATTTCGAAAGGATAGATAATTATAAAAAGACCTTAAGAGATAAACTCCTTGAAAGTAAATTTTTAAATTTAAAGAAAGCTGGTACTGATTTTGAAAAAATGTTGGATGAAGCCGTTCAAAAAACTAAAAATAAAAGCCAAGCCATCTCCTAAATCCTAATTTTTAGTAATCAACATTGAAAGATCTATACTGTGAGCATTTTTTGAAACATAACTAGTTGAAATAAAATCAGGCTCTAGCTTTAAATAACTTAAAATATTTTCAGGATTTATACCACCACTAATTTCTATGGACACCCTCTTGAGCTGTCGCTGACGAGCCTGCCAAGCTCTTATATTCGCCATCACCTGAGATAACTCATCTACTGAAAAATTATCTAACATTACGACATCAGCAAGACCCTCTTTAATAATAGATTCTAGAAGATGCAGATTCTCATGATTAATTTCAATTTCAATTTTCAGATTTTCCCCACTAAGATTTTTAAGGCTTCTCTTCTCTACTTGCTCTCTGCTATAAATCAGGGCTTCCTTAATATTTTTAAATCTAGATAAGCTTATATGGTTTTCTTTAAGCATTATCATATCGCTAAGATTAAGTCTGTGATTAGTAGCTGAACCATGTTTAAAAGCCATTTTTTCTAAAACCCTCATTCCTGGATTCGTTTTACGGGTGTCTAATAATTTAGTGGAGGTATTCTCTAAAAAGGAAGTTAATTTTCTCGTTAACGTAGCGATACCAGTTAATCTCTGTAGAAAATTTAGTATCGTTCTCTCCATCGCGAGTAGCAGCACGGCAGAGCTTTGGATTTTCATTAAACAGTCCCCCTTAGAGAATTTCTCCCCATCTTTGAAATAAATTTCTAAAGACCGCTGCACAACTCCATTTTCTAAATATTCCTGCCCCTGTTTTAAAATTTCAGCGACCAAAAAACCGCAGCTCATAATCCCGTCTTCTTTAGCTACGATTTCAGCATCAGCTTGCTGGGCGAAATCTATGGTTAAAAAACTGCTTAAATCTCCATGAGGTTCTAAATCTTCTCGAAGACTGAGCAAGATAAGGTCCTCTATTAGATTCTTTTCTAATTCCAGCAAACTTAAACCTCTAAGTTAATATACAGCAGCCTCAAAAAGCCCAGCATGGCACTGTTGCCGAACTCCAATTTTTGCGTTTGTGAACTTTATAATATCGCAATTTAGCCTCAATAATAGAGGTGGCTTAAGGAAGTGATGAAAAATTTCATTTTTCATCACGGACTGTCAGGTAAAGAGATTAAGCAATCCGCTCCCCGAGCTAGGTTTTATACCTCGGTCGGGGTCGAAAAATGCTAAAAACAGCATTTTTCAGCGGATTGCTTAATTAATAAAAATTCAATCTTTACTAAATAATTAAGTCGTTTTGCATCTGCTATAATATCAACTCTATTTAAAGGGCAAGCATGGCTAAGCAAAAGAAAATATTAGGCTACATAAATTTACAGCTTCAAGCAGGAAAAGCTAATCCAGCACCTCCAGTCGGTCCAGCTTTAGGTCAGTATGGTGTTAACATTATGGACTTCTGTAAAGTTTATAATGAGCGTACTAAAGATAAAGAAGGCTATGTAATCCCCGTTGTTATAACGGTTTTTGAAGATAGGTCTTACGAACTTGAGTTTAAAGAGCCTCCAGCAGCTGTTCTTATTAAGAAAAAAATTAAGATAGAGAAAGGTTCTGCTAAGCCACACATGGATAAAGTTGGAACTATTACTATGGCTCAGATTCTTGAAATTGCTAAACAAAAAATGCCAGACTTAAATGCTAATGACGAGGACGCAGCTTGTAAAATCATCGCTGGTACTGCAAGAAGCATGGGCGTTGTAGTTTTAGGCTAGTTATAATATAGGAAAATTTTTGAGGTTTTAAAATGGCGAAATTAACGAAAAGACAGAAACAGATTCAAGCAGTAGCAGAGCAGTTTAATACTGATACTGATGCTAGGCTTGCGATTGATACTTTAAAAAAGTTTATTAAAGACTCTGGTTCTAAAAACACTAATCAGACTTTTGAATTATCTGTTAAGTTAGGAATAGATATTAAAGCTAATGATCAGCAGGTAAGATCTTCAGTAGTACTGCCTTCTGGTACTGGTAAAAAAACAAGAATCGCGGTTATTGCAAAGGGTGAAAAGGTACAAGCTGCTAAAGATGCTGGTGCTGATTTCGCTGGAACAGAAGAATTAGTTCAGAAAATTCAAGACGGTTGGATGGAATTCGATGTATTAGTCGCAACTCCAGATACTATGCCTCTTTTAGGTAAACTAGGTAGAGTATTAGGCCCAAGAGGTCTTATGCCTAACCCTAAAGATGGTACAGTAACTGCCGACGTAGCTAAAGCTGTAAAGGATCTTCAAGCTGGTAAAGTTACTTTCAGAGCTGAAAAGACTGGAGCGGTTGTGCATTTACCTATCGGTAAATCTAGTTTTTCTCAAGATGAATTATTTGCTAATTTGGTCGCAGCAGTGCAAGAAATTAGAAAAAACAAGCCATCTGCATCTAAGGGTACTTACATGGAATCAGTTTTTGTTAGTATCACACAGGGTCCTGGTTTAAAAATAGATCAAAGTACTTTGATCGCAGCATAGGTTTTCGGGCCTTTAAAAAAGCTGGCGTTTCAGCTAAGTCCCTTGGATCATCTTAGCCTCATTGGCTGAGCTATACAGCTGTTCTCTACTAACGGTTCTAAGAAACTGCTGCTCATACACTCCAGTCTGATTTGCGTTGTGAACTGCTTGATATGAGAGTAATGGCCTTGAGGTACCACTTCTTTTATCAGTGATGACATCATTTTCATGCTTTCGTTTAAATTCCATAATGCCATTAAGTTCCTCTGGCTTAAGCTCACATTGTTTAGTTTTTAAAAACTCTGCTGGACCTTTATCTTCAAGCGGCAGAATCATCTCTTTAACTAATTTCTGATAAAAACTGGTTTTTCTCGGATTAAATATGCCTGTTTCTTTATCAATACCAGACGTAATTGTCATCTCAATAAACTTTTTTGGGTCCCGTAATTCTGACAGGAATTCAGGCTGGTAACCAAATCCAGGTTTATTACCGCCATTATTACCGCGAGTATCATCTATGAGTAAAGGTACTGGCCCATCAATTTTTTTACCATCTTTAGCAGTAAATTCGCTGTTAGGCATTAAGAGTGGGGTCCATTTATCTGGCGGCTTCAAAGAAGCCGCCCCAAAACCAAATTCTCTAATATGGGAAATCGTTTTAGTGGGTTTCGTGATGAGATTCTTTAAAAGATATAAACTACGATTAATCGGAGAAAAACGCCCCTTATTAGGTGAATACTGCCCTAACTCTTTAGCTTCCTCTTGAGTACCAAGCTGTTCCCTACTTACTAAGGTAGGTTTTAAACTATCTAAAATAGGAGACTCAATAGCCTTTAACTTATCCTGAGCCATCTCGTAAGGATTTCTGGTAACCACTGTTGAGATATAACGATTATTGAGCACCTTCGGCTCTAAGTCACCTGTTTTTTCATTTTTCTCAAAAGCGAAACCTTGGTAAAGATCATAAGCTAGCTGTTGCCATGCAATATTTTCAAGTAATTTAAGTTCTTTTCCATTAACGGAAGCTGTTTTTATTAAACTCGAAAATTTCTCTGGTAAGCCAAGTTTAAAAAAATCTTCATTCGTTTTGTACTGTCCTTCATTTTTCATGGCGATAATATTATCAAAATCAGTTGGCAAAAAGACTTTAGTCGTAGGCAGGGTTATAATCTGGTCTGCTGAAGATTTAGCAGTCTCAGATTCTACAGTTTCTTTTTTTCTAAACCAAGGGAGCTTAAAAGCACCGAAAAACTTTTCAAGGAAGCCTTTTTTAGTGTCCACTTTAGCAGCTAAATCTGCTCCAGCACTACGGT
>JBJTTW010000101.1:0-6822 GCA_046080385.1 bacterium | reverse complement strand
CTAAAAGCCGAAGAAAAAGGCGAAGAGATGGAAGAACCCAAAATACCAATTAATAGAATGATTAGTTTCCCTTTAGTCACTAGCTTAGAGAGGATTACTGAGATGCTAAATGATGGTATGACTTATGGATTGATGGCTACAAATGAAGAAATTTCTATAATGTTAAAAAAAGTCAAGGAAGTACCCGCTCTAAAAGAGTTATTCATTAGCTTATACGGTGGAAATATCCCTAATAATTTAGTAAGTTACAAGAGCAGTAAAAACTTCAATTTACCAAATCAAGCTTTAATCTCTATTCTTGGTCCAATCACCACGAAAAGCCTATCTAGTAATTTAAGCGATGAAGATCTAGGCTCTGGATTCTTTGCTAGATTGAATTTAATAGACTGCACTAACTCTAAACCCCCTATAGCTTTTCCGAGGAGAAATAAAAGACTTTTAAATTTGGACCATATCAAACCTAAGCTAAGTGATTTATGGAGCTTTGGCTTATATAGCACTGGTAATATTACTTTAAAGCTAGATGATGAAGCAATGCAGCATTATGAGCAGGTAATCTTTGAAGAGTATCTGTCTAAAAGAAATAAATTTTGTTATAACGATGTTTTGATAAGCTGTCTTGATCGCTATTGGAGAGAAGCTTTGTTTAAAATGGCTGGGATTTTACATTGCCTAGAATCTAATTTTAGAGATTCTCACTTGATTTCTATTGAGACTCTAGTTCAAGCTGAAACCTTAGTCCAATACATTGAAGATACTACGATTAAATTTTTAAACAATCGTGAACTCTCTAGCGTGCTTAATATGGCTGTCAAAATCGTTAATAAACTTCGTGCTGAAAAAGACTACGAGGTAAAGATAAATACTTTAACTAATAGCCTGAGAGGCTATGACCGTCACCGTGAGCAATTTAATTTAGCTTTAGATAAACTGAGAGATCTAAAACTAATTAATTTTAAGAATGAAAAAAATAAATCAAATAATGGTGAGTTTACGATTTTAGTTAGGTTAATGCAAAGATGAGGGAGGTTTTGTAAGTCGTAAGTTGTAAAAATTGAACGGCTTACAACTTGCAGGGATGGCTGAATATTTAACATCAAAGAAAAGCTCTAAAACCTTGTGATTCTGTGACTAATCCCTAAAACCCGCTCTCTCGGCTGATATTGAGGCTCACAGGGTTTTATGAGAGTGTGTGATAGTGTGACTTTTAAAGAAATAATAAGAAAAGTTAGTTAGTATATTTAGAAAGGATTAAAACATGAAAGTAGCCCTTTACTGTAGAAAAAGCTCAGAAGATTCTAATAAGCAGATTCAATCTATAGAAAATCAGTTAGAAGTTCTTAGAGAAAAGGCTAGAAGAGAAGATCTTCATATAGTTAAGGTTTATTCAGAAGCTAAATCAGCTAAGAAACCCCGTAAGAGAAAGGCTTTCAATCAGATGGTTGACGACCTTAAAGATGGTAAATTCCAAGCTATATTATGCTGGAAGCTAGATAGGCTTAGCCGTAACCCTACTGAAGGCGGAGTGATACAACAACATCTTTTAGAAGGTACTCTCAAAGAGATTATTACTTATGAAAGAAGGTATTACTCTAGTGATAATAGTTTAATGATGAGTATGGAGTTAGGCATGGCTACTGAATACTCTATCGCTCTTGCTAAGAATGTAAAAAGAGGTATGAATTATAAAGTTAGTAAGGGTATTTATCCTAATACTGCACCTCTAGGCTATTTAAATGTAATTAACACTAATGGGGAAAAGCTTATAGAGAATGATCCAGAGCGTTATTTAGCAGTAAAGAAACTCTGGGAGCTGCTTCTAACTGAAAAACTAAGCATGGCAGATTTAGCTAAAAAAGCTGCTGCTATGGGATTAAGAACTAGAGCTACTAATAAGGTCCGTGAAAAGAAAATTTCTCTTCATGGTCTGCATTGTATATTCTCAAATCCCTTTTACTATGGCATGTTTCGCTGGAATAAAGAGCTGCATCATGGTAATCATGAGGCTATGATTAGTAAAGAAGATTTTGATAAAGCTCAAAAGATCATTAGCTCTAAGAAAACAGCCCCTAAGACTAATAGATATGTGTTCCCTCTTAAGGGTTTTATTCACTGTGGAGAATGCGGGGCTAGTGTTACTGCTGAGTATAAAAATAAAAAAAGAGCTGACGGTTCTTTAAATGAAAGGATTTACTATCGCTGCACGCATAGAAGGAAAGATTTTAATTGTAAGCAGCCTATGCTTAGAGAGGAAGATTTACAGGCTCAAATTATAGATATTCTTGATTCTATAGAAATCCCAGAAGCTTTTCTCTCTTGGGTTAAAAAATGGCTTATTGAGTATAGTAAGGGTGAATCAGAGAGGCAGAAGGCATTAAGAGCTAATCAGAAATCCCAGCTAAATAAGCTTGACCAGCAGATTGAAAGATTAATTGAGTTAAGAATTAATGAAGAGATTGAAGCTGATATTTTTAAAATGAAAAAAGATTCTCTGATCCTAGAGAAGAAGAGTATAGAAAAAGAAATGAGCTTTAATACTGAAGCAGATGATTCTAGGATAGATACCACTATAGAAGTTTTTGAGTTCTGTAAAAAAGCTAAGCGTTTATTTGAGACTGGAGATCATGAGGATAAAAGAACTGTCCTAAATGCTCTAGGTTCTCAGCTTTACTTAGAAAATAAAAAACTAAGAATAGAACTAGCTAAACCCTTCACTTTAATCCAGAATGCAGTCTCTGAAAAATGGATACTAGATTCTAGGTTCTCCACCCTAAAAACCCGCACTGATTCTAGTGAAAATACCTTTATCTGTGAATTAGTAAAAAATGGGGCAACCGACGGGATTTGAACCCGCGAATACCGGAACCACAACCCGGGGCCTTAACCACTTGGCGACGGCTGCCATCAAAACGCAAATAGAAATAATAGCACATCACTATTAGTAAAAATGTCTATGAAATTCTTGAGATCTCTTCTATTACTGTATCTAATTCATAGGGTTTTGGGATATAGGCATTAGCTCCAGCTGCTAGAAAATTACGATAACCCGGAATATTACTAGCTACAATAATTTTCAAGTCATTATCACAATTGTCTCTTAATGCTTTTGCTAAATCTGCGAATTGCGGAATCCCTTTAGTAGAAGCTTCTATTAATACTACACGTGGATTAAATTCTTTCACGGATTGAATAATTTCATCTCTAGCTACCTTAGGCTCGAAGCCATCGATTCTGAGTCTATCTTCCAGTAACTCCGCAAAATCAGCATCATCTTCTATAATTAAAACCCTTTTATTGATTAGGTTTTGAGATTGATTGTGCTTGTTAATTATGGCTTGTTCTACTATGTCTGAGCCAGAGAGGAACTTACGATCATAGCTGGTACAGTTAGAGATGTTAAGGGACATAAGATTCTCTTTGCGGCGCACTTTATGTGGGGCTGAATAAATTATGTAGTTATTCTCAAAATCACTTTTATTATAAACCTGTTCTAGGATACTAGAGAAACGCTGATCTAGTTTAGCTTTAATATCGACTAGATCTGCGATTGAACCTAAGACGAGAAAGTTATCTTTTCCTAAGTGACCAGTAAAAAGATTTTTATCCTTAGTTAATTCTGCAAGCAAGCTAGCTGTAAGCTTAATCACCTCGTCAGTGTTCTTAACTCCATACATATAGCTGTACTGATCTAGGTTGTGGGTAGTGATATGCAGCATCTCCCAGTCCTTGAGGTCGCTCAGGCAGTATTCTAATACTTCATAAGTTCTATTAATACCAGGTAATTTAGTGAGCTGGTTCTTTTCATGAATACTCTTTCTACGTAATAGGGAAAAGCATTTCAAGAAAATTTCTTCTAAGCTGTAATCATTAAAAATAAAATCATCGAAACCTTCTTTAATGTAATCGAAATTCTTTTTATTTTCACGGGCTTCCGCTGGTAGTAGAATTAATTTATAAGCATCGTTTTTAGAACGCTGTTTTTCATTTATCGTTTTAAAATCAAAGCCACTTTCATACATATTCTCACTTACCAAGATGATTTCAGGTCTGTAATCGTAGAGAATATATTTAAGATCCTCTAGGCTAGAGCATTCTTTTAAAGAGATATCATTCTCTTCACAAGAAGCGACGAATGCTTCACTGTTATAAAGCCTTAAAGGTGACTTCTCGTCTGCGATATGGATAATGCACCTTGGTGGAATTAATCCCATGTGTTATCTCCAACTTCGTAAAACTCTGTAGGTAAATAGAGTTTAAAGGTGCTGCCATCTTTTCCACTCTCAGCACTTAGATGACCATTCATGATTCTTGCAAGAGAAAGGCTGATATACAGTCCTAGACCTGTTCCTTCGGTTTGCCTGCTTAAGGGGTTATCTAATCTACTAAATTTATTGAAAATTTTGGTTAAATTCTTTTCTTCTATTCCTATCCCGTAATCTCGGATGCAGACTGTGACCCTTTCTTTATCACCTTTTTCTGTTTTGCTGACATGAATTTCTACCTTGTCTGCTTCTGGTGAGTATTTCACGGCATTATCTATAAGGTTAGTTAATATCTGCTCTAGCCTATCAGCATCTACCCATACGTCTGGTAAATCCTTATCGCTAGTTACTATGATTTTATGTGAATTATTATACTTGCTTTCAACCAATAGGGCAGTGGTTTCTACATAGGTAGTGACTTGAACAGGTTGTATTGTAAACTGTAATTTTTGAGAATCGATTCTTGAACATGCTAGCAAATCCTCTACTAGTCTTGCTAATCGCTCTGCTTGATCTTTAATGATTTTTAGATATTTATTACTTTTCTCTTCTGTAAATTGATTACGGTGTTGCAGTAGCGTAGAAGCGAAGCCTTTTATGCTGGTTATAGGTGTTCTAAGTTCGTGGGATACGGTGCTGATAAATTCGCTTTGTAGTTTATCTATGTCCTTATTGTAGCTATCGACGACGAAAAATAAAAGCTTACCATCGACATTACCATTAGTGTCATATATTGGGGCTTGACGGGTAGGTAAGCTGAGCTTTCTTCCATCTTTAGCGAAGAGAATGGCTATCTGAGAAGATACTCCACTACTGGTGTCTAGTAATTCTGCTTCAGGAATGAAGTAGAAATTCTTTACGTCTCTGCCAGCTACTTCATCCTGTGTCCATCCAGTGAGTTTTTCTATAACTGAACTTAAACAAGTAATTTTATTATCAAGAGTAGAACCGATAAAGCCATTTTGGGTACAGCGAGATACGCTGTCTAAAATCTGCCAAGGGGTGTGCAGCTTTAAGGGAGTAGATTCTCGGATATTTTCAGCCATTCCTTAAACTACTAATAGCCTCCTGAATATTTTCAGCTTTATAAATAGCAGAACCCGCGACGAGTATATTTGCCCCAAGCTGATTAAGTTTTTTAGAAATTTCACCTGGATAAATACCACCATCTACTTCTATAGCTAGTTCCCCGTTGATGAACTTGTTCCCCGTTTTTAAATGATGTTTCTCTAATAAGCTTAAGAGCTGATTAATTTTTTCATAACTAGATTCTATAAATTTCTGCCCGCCGAAGCCAGGGTTTACAGACATGATTAAAACTAAATCTATATCTTTTAAATAAGGTTCTATAAGTGCTATATCAGTAGCAGGGTTAAGGGATAAGCCTACTTTACAGTTCAAGCTTTTTATAAGAGCGATAGTTTCTTTAATTTTCAGTTCATCAAAGGCGTAACTTTCTAAATGAAATGTGATTAAATAAGCACCAGCTTTAGCGAAATCCTCTACGTGTTTATGAGGATTTTCTATCATCAGATGAACATCTAATGGTAACTTAGTATTTCTTTTTATAGACTGGACGACAGGGGCACCTATCGTTATGTTTGGTACGAAGGAACCGTCCATAACGTCAACATGGACTAAATCTGCAAAATCTTCAATTTTCCTTAATTCTGCCTCGAGATTTGCAAAATCTGCCGCAAGAATAGAGGGTGCGACTTTCATCATTCCAAGGCTATGCTAGCATGTATTCTTTGCTTATAACTTTTTCTTAATATTACTTTGCTAATCTTCAACTAGATGAGTATCAACTTCACTACTGCTTCAATCAAAAATGGCTTCGCTGATGTAAAACCGCTTCTTTTTGATATTGATGAAGATACTGGTGTATCTGGAAGATATTCCCAGTTGGATATCCCTAATTTTGGACAAGCACTATTCTCAGACAAGATTCAGGATCAATACAGTATCTTTGGCTTGGCTGAAGATCAGAAAACCGTTAATGATTATATTGATCCGATGACAGATGAGGGTTATGCTAAATTTGCTGGTGAAATGCAGGGCATGATAAACTCTGTGGCTAACCCAGAAATGCAGGCTTTATTTGCTGAGCAATTTGAAGCAAGTTCTAAAGCGGTTTCAGATCGTTTAAGCTATCAAGCACTACAAAAAAAGAGCTAGTCTCTGATTGTGATAGAAAACACAGAAATTGTAGTTCGGCAATAACCCTCACATGGCACTGTTGTCAAACGTGCAAGTTCAAGGCTGAGGAGGACGAATGACCGCAGTGTACGGGTAATTTCTGGCGATGCCGAGGATGCGAGCCATGTAAGTGGCTCATATCCGAGCAAGCAGAAATACAAGCTTGATTTATCAAGCTTACATGAGGATCATGAGGACGACGAAAACGCTGAAATTGTAATTCGGCAATAGTGCCTACATAGATTTAGCGTAATGGGCAAAAGCTTTATTAGCTTCGGCCATTTTATGCGTATGTTCTTTAAGCTCAATAGCTTTACCTTTATTCTCAAAAGCTTCTAATAATTCATTAGCTAGATTTTGG
>JBJTTW010000100.1:0-7739 GCA_046080385.1 bacterium | reverse complement strand
GAAATCTAATTAACAATTTGCTTAAATTATTAAAAATTTAACTTCAGATCTGAACTCAGGCGGGGGTAAACGTAAGAATAGGCTGCTATTATTTTGAATAGCCATGTTCTTAAAAAGTATGTTGAATTAGATTTTTGATATTCTACAGGGGGGGGGGGACTTGAAAAATGCAGGGAATAGCATTTTTCAACAGTGCCTTAATTATTTTTCCTGTGAGAAAGTATAATCTCAGCAATTTCTAAATCTTCAGGAGTGGTTATTTTAAAATTAAATCTAGTAGTCTCTACTAAATGAATAGGGATTCCTAGTCTCTCTACAAGGCTTGCAGAGTCAGTGCCTTCGAAGTGATCATTTTTAGCCTTATCGTAAGCCGATAGTATTATCTCTGATTTAAAGACTTGTGGCGTTTGTGCCTGCCACATGTTTTCACGAGAAATATTTTTTTTGATTAATATATTTTCATCTGCTTCTGACTGGCTGAGCTTTAAAGTATCATAAATTCTGTTGCTAGCTATAGCAGCCCCAGTCTCTATAGCTTTGTCGACTACTTTATTTATAGTCTCTTTCGTAATTAATACGCGAACAGCATCATGCACTAGAATTAAATCTGGCTGTTCGTCTAGGCTTTTAATAAAATTTAAACCACTGTGGACGCTCATTTGACGAGTTTTTCCACTTTTAACTATGCTGATATCTAAATCGGGTAATTTTTGTTCTACTAATTTTTTAGTCATCACTATATCTATACTTGGGATAATAAACTTACTGAATAATCCAGTACGTGCTAGGGCTCTGATAGTCACTGCTAATATGGGCTGATCAAATATGGTTAGGAATTGCTTAGGTTTGCGGCTGTTCATTCTACTACCCATGCCACCAGCAGGGATAACTGCAAAAATTTTTTTCTTTTCTGTCATATTTAAATATCTTCTTGAGCTTTATCTGTGTTTGAGAGACTATCTAATTTAGAATTATAATATGCAGGTCGTTGTAGAGTTTCTTGATTATTTAGAAAATTTTAGTGGACTTAGTTACAATACGCTCAGGCTCTATAAAAGAGATTTAATTGATTTTTCTAATTTTGTAAGAGCCAATCTTGGAGATAATTTTGAGATAACTGAATTAAAACCAGATCATTTAGAGAGTTTTTCTTATGAAATTAGAAAAACAAGTGCTAGTACGGCTGCCGTTAATCGAAAATTAACGGCAGTGCATAAAATGTGGAATTGGCTTAAGGAAAATTCTGTAGTTTCGCGAGATCCTTTTACCCAGATAATTAGAGATACGCAATATCGTAATAAAAAAGCTGAAATTTTAAGTGAAGAAGAGGTAGATTTACTTTTAAGTAATGACCGCAGTGTACTAGGCGTGCATGAGGATCATGAGGACAACGAAAACGCAGAAATTGAAGATTGCGAGCAGTCCCATTTGCGGACTGATTTAATTTTAGAACTATTATATTCCTGCGGCTTAAGAGTAAATGAGCTTTTAGCACTGACTATAGAGGATATTTCTTTTACTGAGGAGATTATTTTTATAAATCGCTCTTCTCGTTCTAAATCAAGGTTAGTGCCCATGATAGATTCAGTGAAGTTTTTATTAGAAAAGTATATTAGGGCTAATAATTTAAAGGCAGTAGATCGACTTTTTAATATTAGTGCAAGAGAAGTTTATCGTACTATTCAAGCTAAGGCTGAAGCTGCTCGCATAGAAAAGAAAATATCAGCTTCTATACTCAGAAACAGTTTTATAAAGCACATGAAAAGCAGAGGAGCTCACCAAGTCTTCTTACAGGATATTATGGGACAGAAAAATTTTGCTCGTATAGAGTGAAGATATGATAGACAATGTACAGAATGCTCATTATCAAAAGGATGTGAATACTTTGTTTAATTTCTAAAAGAAATTGATAAAGCATTCTCAATATCATGTTTTGTTTAAAAACTCGTTCATAAGTGATTCCTAATCTTAAAGGATGTTCAAAGTTTTCTGCACAAATGATTAAAGTATGTAAAGGTCTGATAGGGTCTTCAAAGAGAACGACTTTTTGTTGCTTAGCAAAGGATTTATAGAGAAAATCAAAATTAACTGGCTGTGCAAGTGAATTTCCGTAATAGCATGGTTCGTAAAGGTCGACGCCGCCTCGGGCGGCGGCATTAAAATCAGAGGCTATAATTAAGCCGTTTTTAGGGTGCAGTAATTTAAAAGAATTTTCAAGAGCTATCTTCGCTCCATAGGAATAAATGATAGTCGATTCTCGAGTTTTTCTAAAACAGGTTTTAAGAATCTCAAAATCTTCAGGTGGGATATCGTCATCCTCTATTTCTTCATAGTGAAAGACTTTTTTTATTTTTTTTATCCATTTCTTTTTCTTTAAAAGCGTTTCATTGAATATCTTTTCATCATTTAGATATTTTTCTGGAATTATTAATTTGATGTATTTTTCTTTATATTTATCATCTATCTTCGCTATAACTCTGCAAGGAAGCTGATCTAGGAGATACGTGGATAAAATGCAGTGAAATGATCCAATAGACGCACTCAGTGAGCTGCTTTTCAGATCCTCTAGTGCATCATAGTTTTGAAATGTAACATTAGGAAACTCTTTTAGGCGTTTTTTTCTTTGCAGCTCATCTAATGTGAATTGAGAATAATCTGTAAGAAAGTATTTTAAGCGCTTGTGAAAATTTAAATTTTCAGTTAGGCAGATGTTTTCAAAAGCTAGTAAGAAATTTTCTGCAAAAGCTCCAGACCCAGCACCAATTTCAAGGATTTTTATGGTGTCGTCAGAATTTTCTAGGCCACAGAGACGAAGATTTTCTGTTAAAAGTAATGCTTTTTTACTGGCTTCGTTATAATTTGTAGCACCAGAAAAGGGTATAGCACCAGAATCCCATGCTTTTAAACCAATATTTTTAAAATAATAGTCATGAAAAATCCAAAGCTCGGATTCGTCATAACGCTGAAAATCCGAGCTTTGAAACATAATATTAATTGTTCAGTAAAACTATACTAGATTAATTCGTAACCTTCTTCAAATCCAGAGAAATCTTGATCAACAACAAGATCATAAATACCTTTTTCTGTTGAAGTAACGATTCTGAATGGAAGTTTAAGAGTGAATTTAGTAGCTTTCCAAAGTCCACAACCAAAGTTACAAGTTTTACACTTATTGTTTTTGCATGTAGGCTTTGATTTGTAAACACCATCAGCGAAAGCTGGAGTAGATACAAAACCAAGAACAACTAAAGAACTGATCAATTTTTTCATCATGCCTCAAGTATAATCAGTGAAATTTCTTTTGTAAATATCTAAAAGCTTATTTTTTAGCTAATTTTAAGGAAGTGATGAAAAATTTCATTTTTCATCACGGACTGTTAGGTAATACCATTCTGGAAAATTCTTTTGAGTCCAAGCAGTCCGAAACTAGGACTGCGCAAGGGACATATAAAAGTCTTTTTCAGATTAAAATGGCATTTTGGTATAAAGAGATTAAGCATCCGCTCCCCGAGCTAGGTTTTATACCTCGGTCGGGGTCGAAAAATGCTAAAAACAGCATTTTTCAGCGGATTGCTTAAGAAACTGCTATTAAATTCGAGTTGTTAATTTTAGGTTCTTTCGGAATTTTAGACCAAAGAACATTACCTAATTCATCTAAAGCTTTACATGTTTGACCAAGAATATTAAGGATTTTCTCCTGAGTTTCTTTTGGATGTTTACTAAATATTTTATCTACCCAAGGTGTAGTTAAGGAAAGTAGGCTGCTACCAGCAAAAGTTATACCGACAGTTCTCGCTGCAGCTATTTTAGACCCAAGTAGAAATATATCGGTAAAGACTCCTAGAATACCTCGTTCAGTTCTAGTTCCTCTTGCAACTCCATCTATTAATTTAGAGCTGCTTTTATCTGAGATACGCTCTTTGCAGAAGAGCATTCCTAAGCCTTGAGCCGCAGAATAACCAGGTAAAAATGTAATATTGCAGAAATTACGAAATTTTTCCTCAAGTGAACCGTCTTTTGATAAGAGTTTTGATAAGGAATCTTTCCACATACGTCCGTAGTTAGATGCGAATTCTTCTATTTGATGTAAGAGGGAATCAGATTTTCTGTTAACTTTTGGTCCTTTATACTCTTCGATAGCTTCTATAGCAGTTTTTATTCCACAGAAAAGGCTAGACCCTACGGGCATATTTTCGACGGTTTTAATAAAAGGAAATGATACCGCAGCACTGATTTGAGCAAGAGCCTTAATCGTATCTTTGGCGATAAACTGTGGCATTGAGAAAATTATCATAGGCACACCACTTAGGTAGCGTGAATAGAAAGTTGCTAACTTATCAGTCAATTCTTTTACTGGTTTGGGGATGAAATTTAGAAATGGTGCTGCGGCAGCTAGCCCATGTAAGGTTATACCTACGTAGGAACCAGACATCGCTAGTTTATTTAGGGATTCTGAGTTGTTTGCATAAAACTGAAGAACTGGATTGAGAGCTTGCTGAGGAGCATGCAGATTAGAAGCTAGAGGTTGATGTGGAATTTCATTTTCTAAGTTTTCCTTTTCTTGGTAATTCTCCAGTGTTATTAATTTATGAGGATTCTGCTGCTCTAATGAAGTGGATTCTTCAACCTGCTGAGGCAGCATATGATCATTAGTCGTGACAGGGCTTAAAATCATGCGTTTATGTTAAGTTTCCTGTTACGCGGTTAGCTTCTCTTGCCTCATTGATTGATTTGAGTCTTTGAGTAAGATGAACTATGTTATTTGCGGCATTTGATGGGGCTTTTAGGATTTTAGCTTTCGGCTCTTCGTGATCTTGACCAGATTCAGCATTAGCTATTTCATAGATTGAGTTAGATATTTGCGATTGAATTGTTACTGATTTAGGATCATTCCATATGCGCATTGTTAAGTCTAGTAATGAATTGATTAAATACTTCCACATAAAGCTTATTTGATAATCTTTAAAGAAATCTTTAAGCTTAGGTTTCTCTTCCTGATTCTCTTTGGCGGTTTCTGTTAATTTACGCATTCTTTGTGCGCTGAAACTTACATCACATAGACCACCTGAAGAATTACGTAAAAAACCAATTAACCTTGCATAAGGTGTATTAAGCTGATCCTTAATGGTGAGAGAACCGATTATGCTAGAAATAGCTAGTACGGGATAGCTATAAAGAACAGCAAGGTTTTCTAATTTTTTAGCTGTGCCTATATTTTCTTTAAGTTGTTTAGCTAAAGTTCCTAAAAATTTCTTATAAAAACTAGCATAATAACTAACTGATTCCCCCATGCTTTTAAAAGATTTTTGTACATCGGGGATGATACCAGTGTTTTGTGCTGTCATCACTGCCATTTTATGCGAAAGAAATAGTCCTAGTGGAATTCCTAAATTAGCAGGTTCTTTAACCGTAAATTTCGCGATCATCGAAAATCGTGTTAAGGCATCTACTAAATCATTTTTTGCTAATGATTCTATGCCCATTAAAATATTGCCGAGAGGGTTTATTACCTTTGACCACCACATAGAGATGTCACCGACTTGCTTTTCGTGACTTTGTCCGAAGCCTGTAACTCTAACTAATGCATCTAAACCGTGTGTGATAGAGCCGAATATGGATAGTGGTATTTGGTTTTTGGTAATGCGATCTGTTAAAGGTTTAATAAAATTGAAGATGTTCTCAAAAGTTTTATTAGTATATTTAGGCAGGGCTGGACCTACATCTTCTTGGATTTTTTTAATTAACTGAGGTGCTTGGGTATAAATACCTTCGATTAATTCTTTAAAAGTATCTTTTACGCTAAGTTCAGATTTCTGATGCGGAATATCAAGATTTATTTCGCTTAGGGAATGTTTTATAGCTTCATCGACAAATTTATGTAATCCTTTGTGAGATTCTTCTAAATGAGAACCAGTGATAATTCCGGCACTAGCTTTAAGAAAAGTTTTTAATATATCAAGGCTAATATTTTGTTCTGGATTAGAGGAGTTTAAAAGCTCCTTAAAAGAGTGCAAAAAATCATGAAATTCTTCAGTTTCATGAAGTTTAGTTTTACTTGAGAGTATTTTAGTATAAGAAGTATAGTCTTCTGATAATGGAGTTTCTTGAGTGGAAAGAGTGCTTTTACTTACTAAATTATTTGTGGTTTCTTGCTTAACGTGTTTATCTGCTTGTTGACTTACTAGTCCAACAGGCTCTTGAAGTTTAGCTTGTTCGGATGTGGTGTTTAGCACGAATATGCAGAGTATTATGAATATATATTAACATATTGACTGCGAAGTACTTATGTAAATATTAAATACGAAATGATGTTACAATAATAACAAGTATTTTAAATGTTGGTAATCGAAACTAATTCCAATCTTTTTTTAGCTCGCCGAATGTGCAGCTTGTTATCGCTGAGCTAGGTTCTTTAGTTAAGAATCTTATAAATTTTTTTTATTTTAGTTCTTATATTCTCATACTGTGAATGGCATTAGCTACGAATAAGCTCTTTATGGAGCAAAATACAACTTCTTTTTTAGGCAGTGTTGAGCCTAAGGTAGAGCATGTTGGGGAAAAACAAGAGATTTATGAATCATCTTCGGCACCTTTAAAAGATTTAGCTCGGGCAGAGGCGTCTCATCCGCTAATTAAGGAAGTGATGAAAAACGAAGTTCCTCTAAATTCAGAGAATAAAGGAATACCAGTCTCTGAAAATCAATTTTTCAAGGCCGTTCAGAAAGTTCTTAATCCTGCGATAGAGGGTCTAAATAAGGGCTATAGACCTGTAATGATTTCTTCAATTGGTGCAGCGTTACATTTTATAGATAGTTTTGTTGAGGGTTCTAATTTACCTCCAATGATGAAGAAGCTTTCATATAATGCTTCGATTTGGTATTCAAAGATTATAACTGTTTTACCAAATGCTTTAGCTGGTATAAATTCTCTTGTGAAAAATGATTTTATGGATGGTATTTCAAGAATTTATTCTTTGGTGGCTAAGTTATTTCAGTCTAAGCCAGCTAACTTTAGCGTTTCTTCTGGATTCTTTCCTGGTGTACAAATGGCGAAACTAGCTATAGGTAAGGAAAAATATGAGGCTCAAAATTTTAAATCCTTTGGAGAAAATATTAGTTTTTTTCTTGGTGAGCTTAAAAAAAGTATATTTGATTCATTTAATAAATTGAAAAAAGGTGATGACCCTATCGAAAATATTTTAAAAATTATAGTTCCAACAGGGCTTATTTCTTCTACTTTAGTAGGTTCAAGTATTATAGGAGATGAAGTTAGTACTGCGAAGGCTAAATCTATAGGTTTTGTTAGAAATTTAAGTGGCGTGGGTGGAGATTTATGGCTAATGTATAAAGCTTACAAGGAAGCTAGAGAAGAACATGGAGCAGAAAAAGCATTAGCAGAAGTAATGAAAAGTAATGACTTTAAGGTGGGCTTTCCTTATATACTTGCCTCTGTAGGTGAGTTACTTAATAGATATGTCCCTCCACCAGTTCAAGATAGTCTTGCACAATTATTCTGTGGTGCAAATGAAACTATTTCTGCTTTCTGGGGGATGATTTCAAAGGCACCAGTTTCTAAAAAAGCCCAAGCTGCGGCTTAGATATCACGGCAAATCCACTAATAATTAAGTAAAAATAAAGCAAGTAAATAAAAGCTATTCAAGGAGAGTTATTCATGAGGAAATAGATTCATGGATAGTAGTATTGTAAGTATAGAGAGTTTCAGGGAATTGGATCCAAGGT
>JBJTTW010000099.1:0-10119 GCA_046080385.1 bacterium | reverse complement strand
CTCAGGTTGTCATATTTACAAAAAGAAAGCTTAGATAAAGCATTGCAGGAAGCTGCTTTTAATTATCATTATCTTCATTTTCCTTTTGAGGAAACTATTTTCGTCATAAATTTAAAATCTTTACCTAAGCTTGTTCATTATAAAAAACCAAGAACTGATTTAGGATTGAAGGTTTTAGAGAGTGAAAAACATCAAGGCTCTAATTTATTTTTTACTTATATTGATTATGCTGATCCAGAAAGAGTTGCTGAATTAGAGACACTCTTAGAAGAACCCTATGAATGGCTCAGAGAGAAATATACTGATAAGCAAGAGATGCGTAGTTTTTTAAAAAAACATATATTCATTAGAGTTTTTCTTCAGTATGATTTTAAAAAATTTAAAGAAGATCTTCAGCAGTATGTTTCAGAGAATAAAATACAAGGTTTAAAATTTTATATGTCTAATTACTATGATCTAATCAATAAACGATAATTAACCCCACCATGCCCCCACAAACAGACGAAACCCTACTCCCGGAAATGACCATTCAGCAAGACATAGATGAAAAAGAATTTGCACGTTTTTTTGAAAAAGAGTTTGGTGAGACCGTTTCAGAGCAAGAGCTTTCAATAAATCAACTATTCACTAATTTAAATTTAAGTAAAGCTAATACATTGAATCTTGCTGCTGCATTGCTTTTCGGTAAAAATAATAGATTTAAACTACCAGCCTTTAGTATAAAATGTGTCACTTATCCATCAGAGGATATTCATAGCAGTGCGTACATAGATAGTAAAGATTGCTATGGTAATGTAAGAGAGCTTTTCGATGATGCCTTTGCTTTTATTCAAAGGAATTTAAGGAATATACAGAACGGGCAGAATGTTAATTCTATCGGTGAACTAGAAATTCCTAAAGTAGTCCTAGAGGAGCTTTTAACTAATGCGATTATCCATCGTGATTATTTTATTACAGCACCGATAAGGATATTCGTATTCTCTAATCGTGTCGAAATCATAAGCCCAGGGCATTTACCTAATAATTTAACTGTCGAGAATGTTAAAAATGGAAATTCTAATATGCGAAACCTTGTCCTTAGCTCATTTGCTACGAAGATATTACCTTATAGAGGTTTAGGAAATGGTATTAGAAGAGCTATTAAAGTTTATCCAGAAATAGATTTTATAGATGATAGGGCGGGGAATGAGTTCAAATGTCTTATTCATAGGCCAGTTATAAAATTATGAAGGTGAAATTAAAACCATGACCAAACAAGAAACATTAGAACTCATTAGCTACGGTGAACCTCAAACTAATTTCTACAGAAGGACGGGGAGCTGGTGCCAGATGGGTTTTGAATAAGAAATTATAAATTAAACTAAGTTGATTATGTCCAATTCCATGTCCCATTTATAATGCAAGAAATATTCAAAAGGATCTCTCTATACCGTAAAATCTCCTCATATCTCAGCTCAAGCAAGCAATATGTTACAAAATTATGAAAATGAAGAAACAAATAATTCAACGCCTACATAAAAATTTTGAAGAATTTGCTCAAAAACAAGGAAAGCTAACTTACTGGTATGCACGGGATCTTCAAGAATTATTAGAATATACAAAGTGGGAAAACTTTGAGAAGACTATCATTCGTGCAATGCAGTCTTGTAAAACCAGCTCTGAGATTGAGGAAAACCATTTTCTTGAGCTCAGGAAAATGGTTCAAATCGGCTCTAGCTCAGGGCGTGAAATAAAGGACTATATGCTAACCCGTTATGCATGCTATCTCATTGCCCAAAATGCTGATCCTCAAAAAGATAGTATTGCATTTGCACAGAGTTATTTTGCTATTCAAACTCGCAAATAAGAGCTACTAGAAGAAAGGATACATTTAGTTGAGCGAATTCAAGCTGGGGCTAAGCTTTCCGAGACAGAGAAGCAGCTATCAGATACTCTATATGAACATGGTATTGATGATAAGGGTTTTGCTATAGTACGCTCTAGCGGAGATGAAGCCTTGTTCGGTGCTCATAATACCGAAGCTATGAAGAGAAAACTGAAAGTACCAAAGAATAAACCTTTAGCTGATTTCTTGCCCACTGTAACTCTTAAAGCTAAAGAATTTGCTGCTGCTATACAGGTTCAAGCACAAAATAAAAAGCTCTTAAAAGGAGAAGGCTCTTTAGGAGACCTAAATTAATTATGCAAAACCCATCCCCAGCCTATGATGAAAAACTTCTTTCCCAAATCCCAGCCTTAAAGCAGCTGATAAACTTAGGCTATACATACCTAAGTCCTAAAGAGGCTTTAGCTGAAAGATATAATAAAAACTCGAATATTCTTTTAGAGAGGATTCTAGCGGAGCAGTTAAAAAAAACTAATCGCATAAATTATAGAGGTGAAGAATATCTTTTCAGTGAAGAAAATATTCAGGCAGCGATTGAGAAACTTAAAAACCCTCAATACGACGGACTTTTAAAGACTAGTGAGGATATTTATGATTTATTGACTTTAGGCTGTTCTCTTGCACAGTCTGTAGAAGGTGATTTAAAAAGTCATTCTTTTAAATATATTGATTTTAAAGATATCGAAAATAATGTTTTTCATGTCACAGCTGAGTTTCCCGTAGAACGTAATCGCAGTACTGAGACAAGAAGAGCGGATATAGTAGTTTTCGTTAATGGCATCCCTTTAATTGTCATGGAGTGTAAGAAACCTAGTGTAGATCTTACTGAAGCAGTTACGCAGCTCCTTTCATATCAAAGAGATGAAAATATTCCTAAATTATTTATCTATTCACAGATTTTAATAGCTATAAATAGCCGTAAAGCTAAATATGCGACTACTGCTGCTGCTAGTGAATACTGGGGGATTTGGCGAGAGTTAGAGTCTAAGGATGAGGAGATACAGCGATCTGTTTCTAAGAAGCTTTCTTCTGCCGAGAAAGATAAGCTTTTTCAGGGTGATTTTAGTAAAGCTCGCAGGCACTTTAATATTCAAGACCAAGCTGGGAAAAGACTTCTCACTGAGCAGGATAAATTAATTTTTGGTTTATGCAGGAGAGATAGGCTTCTAGACTTAGTTTTTAATTATATGATCTATGATTCTGGTAATAAAAAAATCGCTAGATATCAGCAGTATTTTGTTATTAGGTCTACTATGGCAAGAATTTCAGTGCCACCTAATTTAGAGCGTAATGGTGGGATAATCTGGCATACTCAAGGTTCTGGCAAATCTTTAACTATGCTTATGTTGGTTAGAGCTATCACGATGTCTAAAGATATTTCTAATCCTAGAATACTTTTAGTTACAGATAGAGAAGATTTAGATAAACAGCTTACTAATACTTTTAAAGCCTGTGGGCTGAGTATGAAGAAAGCTAGTTCTGGACGTAATTTAATAACTCATTTGAAAAATCAGGAATCGATTATAACTACTTTAATTCATAAATTTGATAAAGCTTTAAATGCTGAAAGCTTTCAAGATGAGTCTGGGAATATTTTTGTTCTGGTAGATGAGAGTCATAGAACGAATTTCGGTAATTTGCATGCAAGTATGCGTAAAATGTTACCGAATGCCTGCTATTTAGGTTTTACAGGAACGCCATTATTAAAAGCAGAAAAGAATAATTTTTCAAAATTTGGTGGTTTAATTGAGCCGCATTATTCAATTAGACAGGCAGTAGAAGATAAAGCGGTAGTGCCACTTCTCTATGAAGCTAGATTAGTGGATATTTCACAGAATGAAGCTGCTATAGATTTATGGTTTGAAAGACACACTGTAGACCTTTCTAAAGAATCTCAGACAAGCTTAAAGAAAAAATATTCTAGTCCTAAAATGCTTCAGAAAACAGATCAAGTAATCTACATGGTGGCTTTTGATATCAATGAACATTTTACGAAAAACTGGCAGGGAACTGGTTTTAAAGCTCAGTTAGTTACTCCGAATAAAAAGACTGCGATTAAGTATTATAACTGCCTTGGAGACTTAGGTTCAGTTAAGTCAGCGGTGATTATCTCTCCACCACAGGATTTAGAGGGTACTGATGATGAAGGTGATATTCTAGAGGTAAATCACTTCTGGCAGCAGATGATGGAGAAATATGGCAGTGAAAAGAATTATACGGACTCTATTATTAATGAATTTAAAAATGGTGATGAATTAGAAATAATTATAGTGGTAGACAAGCTGCTTACTGGCTTTGACGCACCCAAAAATACAGTACTCTATCTTTGCAGGACTTTAAAAGAACATACGCTTTTACAGGCTATCGCTAGAGTAAATAGGTTAGCTGAGGCTAAAGAGTTTGGTTATATTATTGATTATGCAAATGTAGTCTCTGAGCTTGATAAGGCTTTTAATATTTATGATGCCTTAGAAGGCTATGATAAGACTGATTTAGAGGGTGCTTTTGCAAATATAGACATGGAGATTAGCCGCTTAGCACAGGTTAATTCTAATCTCTGGGATATTTTTAAAGAAGTTCAGAATAAAACTGATCATGAAGCTCTTCAACAAGAGTTAGCTAAAGATAGCTTGAGAGAAGGATTCTATGATGCCTTAAATGAATATAGTAAGGTATTAAAAATAGCATTATCTTCGGAAAAGTTTATTAGGAATGAGCCTCAGCCTAAGATTAATCGTTATAAGCATGATCTGAGATATTTCTATAATCTTAAAGAAGCAGTTAAGCAGCGTTATGCGGATACAGTTGATTTTAAAAAATATGATAAAAAAATTGAAAAGCTTATGAACACCTATATCTATGCTAATGAAATAGTACCTTTAAATCAGCCCGTTAATATTTTTAGTGAAGAGTCTTTTAATCAGCTCAAATCAGGTAAAGGGCATTATGCTAACTTAAGTATCGCTGCTAAAGCAGATGAGTTAGCTAGTGTTATGAAAAAGGAAATAGTGGAGAAGCTTGAATTAGAAGATCCAGTCTATTACCAGTCTTTATCTGAAAGAATACAGAAGACTATAGAGGAGTTTAGAAATAAGCAGATAAGCGATGTTGAATATTTACAAGAAATGATTGATGTGAGAAATAATAAAATTACTCATAAAAAAAGAGAGGATATACCAGCTGAAATTAGTAATAACGATGAAGCAGCTGCTTATTATTCAGCCATAAAACCCTTTTACAGTAGGTATCTTGAGAATGATGTAAACGCAGCAACTGGACTTCACTCACACTGCCAAAATGAGCTGAGTGAAGCTTCTAAAATGGCTAAGCTAAATGAGCTTACCGTTTTAACTGCTTTAAAATTTATTCAGATACTTGATTTAGAGAAGAAAGTAGATTTTTGGAATGATGAAAATGCTGTAAAAAAAGTAATAAATTTAATGGATGATTTTTTCTATGATGAAATTAAAGCTATTTATCAGCTTCAGCTCTCTACTGATGATATGGATGAGATTATAGATAAAGTTATGCAGATAGCTAAATATAGGAGAAGCTAATTAGTGAAAGACCTAAACGCCGAGATTGCCGCTGGTAAGCAGTGCCTAAAGCTAAGGTTTACTAAACGTAAAACGCTTAGTATCGCTGTCTTAGCAGATTTAAGTATATTGGTAACAGCACCTTATGGAACAGAAGCTTCATTAATAGAGGAAAAATTAAAAAAGCGAGAAGGCTGGATTAAAGCTCAATTAGATTTTTTCGCTAAACCTCGCAGTTTCTTTACAGAAAAGAAATATATCAGTGGAGAGTCACACCTCTATCTAGGAAAGCAGTATAGGCTTAAGTTACATAAATTAGATGATACTAGCCCAAAACTTATTAAAGCTGGTGCTTACCTCCATGTTTACTCAGATGATTTATCTAAAGAAGTTATTTCCCAGATTTTAGATTCTTGGTATCGCAGCCAAGTAGAAAAATATTTTTCTAGAATTCTATTAGATTCATTTAAAAAATTTCGCCGTCATTATACGAATTTTGTTATGGACTTTAATTCTAGATTGACTTCTACTGATGCTGGCTATATCTCATTAAAAAAAGTGGACTTCCCTAAGCTTTTTGTGCGTAAGATGAAAACTCGCTGGGGATCACTTTCTTTAAAGGCTAATTTAACTTTAAATCTAGAATTAATTAAAGCCCCGCCTGAATGTATCGAATACGTAATTTTTCATGAACTCTGTCACCTAGTGCATCATAATCATAGTAAAGAATTTTTTCTGCTTTTAAATAGGATTTTACCTAATGCCGCTAAATTAAAAGATAAGCTTGAGAATTTTTCTGCTTAAGGTCTCTATATTTATTTAGCTAATAGAATTCTAATTTCTTAGATTTCATAAAAGGCACTGTTGCCAAACCAACGAGTTTATAAAAACGCAGAAATTGGAGTTCGGCAATAGTGCCATAAAATTGTTTATAATAGGCACATGTCTTTAGTTACCCCTACTAAAAGGTCTAAAAAACACTATGGTACTTCATGGTGGGGAGCCGCATGGATAGAGTCGATGGAGAACTTAGGTGGCGAACGTCTTAAACGTGGCAAGACTTATGCGAATACTGGTAAGGTTTTAAGCATTAAATATGAAAAAGAAAAGATTCTTGCAAGAGTGGCTGGCAATTATAGACCCTTTTATAGCGTTGAAATAGAGTTAAATAAATTAAAAGATTCAGCGATTAATCTTATCGAAACGATATTAGAAGAGAATCCTCTTATTGCTGTAGATTTATCTCTAGGTAAGCTTTCTCCAGATTTGCAGCGATTAACAGAATCAAAAGGTATTCGCCTTTTACCAAGTACTTGGCTTGAGATTAGGGCTAAGTGTAACTGCCCTGATTATGGTGATCCATGTAAACATCAGGCGGCTGTATTCTATATGATGGCTAACGAATTAGATAAAGATCCTCTGATGCTTTTAAGGCTGCGTGGATTACCAGAAAGTTTTTTTAAGAGAAAGGATATAGCCGTTGCTAGTGATAAGACTTTAAAGGGTTTAGTTGCTAAAATCCTCTCAGCACCTAAGCTAGAGATTAATTCTGAAAAAAACTATAATCAGAATTTTCCTAATTTAGATTTTAAAATTGATAATTTACTATCTTTATTAACAGAGAATCCTTCTTTTGAGCAGGGTTTCGATTTTAAAAGTTTTCTTAAAAGCTTTTATGCACAAGCAGCTGTAAATATTAATAGCCTTTTTTCTGAAGATTTTGATGCTCAAAAAGAGGCTATAAAAGCTGATTATAAGATTAATATAAATACTCAAGCAGATTCATACTTACATTTTTTTGTTGTGTCACGTATTGAAAACGGATTTGAAAATATTGGCTCTGTTTTGAATTATGATCAGCAGTCCTATAAAGAGTTTCTAGATTTTTCTTTAAATACTGATTTAAATGAATTAGCTCCTAGACAAGCATTTTTACTTTTATTAGTCCAAACTGCAGTGGAAATTATCAGAGCTGGTTTATTTATACCAGACTTGATTTTTTGGGCTGAGGATTCTTTTACAGTGAGGTATCTACCTTTATTAATTAACGATAATTTAAAAGCTCGGCTTAAGATTTTACGTGAAATATTTCCAGATGATTTAATTCGGCTTGATGGTAAATCTTTCGATAGGGATCTTTTAGAAGAGCTTTTAAGTTTCTTTATCACTAATTTATTACATAACTGTTTTATTAATCCTAGTTCTATTCAGGCAAATTCTATTCATTCAAGTAAAATAGTTTCTGCTTTTATTTTTGATTATAAATATCTGCCAAGTAATTTTTCGGAGAAAAATACTGCTAAAGCAGTCCTGAATTGGCTATCCAAGTTATCTGTCCAGAAAACGAATATTAGTCCTATGATTCGCATCGAAGATACGTCAGAAGTAGAACTCTATTTAGATGTAGATGTTTTTAATCGAGAAAAGCCTCTAGTCTCTATGCTTAGTTTACGTGATCTTCATTTAAACCCGAATCTTAAATACTATTCTGAAACTAAGGAAGAAATAATAAATAGCATAAACAGGCAGTTAGCTATCGCTGCTGAATATATTCCAGAGTTAAATCAAATCGTTAATTCTAAGGGAGAGGCTTTGCCTCGTATAGATTTAAATAGAGTAGCTGAGTTACTTTCTAAGTCAAGGTTTATTCTTGAGCTTCTCGGTATGCAGTTTATACTACCTAAAGCTTTACAGAAAATTCTTAAACCACGCCTTTCTATATCAGCTAAAGGCAAGAGTTCTAACACTCTCTCTAACCTTAATATGGCAAATTTATTAGAATTTTCTTATGAAGTCTCTCTTGGTGATACGAAAATCACTCTAGCTGAATTTAGGAAATTAGTTAAATCTACAACAAATCTTGTTAAATTCAATGATGAGTATGTAATGCTTGATCCAAGTGAAATAGATTCTCTTTTTAAGCAGTCTCAGAAACCGCTTCCTGAGATTAATAAAGCTATAGATATATTACATTATGGCTTGGCTCAAGAAATCAATGGTATACAACTCAATATTGGTAAGGATTTAGACAGCTTTATAAAAATGCTTACTAAAACAGAAAAAGTAAGTATACCTTCTAATTTAAATGCCGAGTTAAGACCTTATCAGGAGCGGGGCTTTAAGTGGCTTTATTCTAATTTTAAAAAGAATCTTGGTTCTTGTATCGCAGATGATATGGGCTTAGGTAAAACTTTACAGGTGATCACTCTGCTTTTAAAAGTTCATAGTGCTAAATCTTCTGATACACCATCATTAGTGGTTTGCCCTACTACTCTGATTGGGAACTGGGTTAAGGAATGTGCTAAATTCGCTCCAAGCTTAAGAGTCTCTGTGTATCATGGTGCTGAACGTAGTTTGAAGACTAAAGGTGTTGATATAGTAATTAGTTCTTATGGTATTCTGCGTCGTGATCTTAAAAAATTTACTAAGCATGACTGGAATTTATTTATTATAGATGAAGCTCAGAATATTAAAAATACTGAAACCCAGCAGACAAAAGCGATTAAATCTTTAAAAGCGAAGAATTTTATTGCCATGAGTGGAACTCCAGTAGAGAATAGGCTTTCAGAACTATGGAGTATTTTTGATTTTATTAATCCAGGTTATATGAAGTCACTAAGAGAGTTTAATGATAATTTTGCTATCCCAATTGAAAGATATAGAGAAGTTGAGGTCGCAGAGAAGTTGAAAAATGTAAGCTCACCTTTTCTTTTGCGAAGATTGAAAACGGATAAAACTATTATTAAAGATCTGCCAGAGAAGGTGGTTATAGATGAGTTTAATTATTTATCTAAGGAACAGACTGCTATTTATCAAAATATAGTAGAGGCAAATATGGCTACAATAGAGTCTAGCGAAGGTATAGAAAGAAAAGGGCTGATATTTAAATTAATTACTAATTTAAAGCAGCTCTGTAACCATCCTAGTAATTATACTAAGCAGAAAGATTACGATCCAAATCTCTCTGGTAAAGCGGTGAAGTTAATTTCTCTATTGCGTGAAATTCTTATAAATAAAGAAAAGACCATTATATTTACGCAGTATAGTGAAATGGGTGATATATTGCAGGAGATGATATCTAAAGAACTCTCAGAGCAAGCTCTTTTCTTTCATGGTGCAATTAGCAGAAAGAAAAGAGATCAGATGGTAGAAGATTTTCAGACTAAGCCAGAAAATAAAATTATCATTATTTCACTGAAAGCTGGTGGCACAGGGCTTAATTTAACTGCCGCAAATCACGTTATTCATTATGATCTCTGGTGGAATCCAGCTGTTGAGAATCAAGCTACTGATAGAGCTTTTAGGATAGGGCAAACGAAAAACGTTTTTGTGCATCGTTTTATTAGTCTTGGAACCTTTGAAGAAAAGATAAATGACATTATTAAAAATAAGCAAGAGCTGGTTAATTTAACAGTTTCTACTGGTGAGAATTGGATCAGCGAGATGTCTAATAAGGAATTAAAGAATCTTTTTGCGATTTAGCCGAATTTGCGTTAGTACCGCTAGTATGTGCTATATTTTTTGTGTAGGAAGGGCGAAGACATGGGAATGTGAGATGAATGACCGCAGTGTAATTTCCAGCGATGCCGAGGATGCGACACCAGTGTCGTATGCGAGCAAGCGGAAATACAAGCTCCGCTTACTGCGGGTACATGAGGATCATGAGGACGACGAAAACGCAGAAATTGGTGTTCGGCA
>JBJTTW010000098.1:0-2878 GCA_046080385.1 bacterium | reverse complement strand
TCAAGGCTGAGGAGGACGAATGACCGCAGTGTACTAGGGGTACATGAGGATCATGAGGACGACGAAAACGCAGAAATTGGAGTTCGGCAACAGTGCTATGATCGGGATAAAGCTGTGCATATTATCGGGCTAAATCTATCTCTAGAAGAGAAGAATATTACTGAGTATTTGGTGGAGAGGGTAATTTAAAAAATTACCACCAGTTAGTCTATAGTTAGCCTTTTATTCTAAATTATTTAGCTTATATTAATATCTAAAACATTATATTAAGCCTTAAAACGGGATTACTAATTGTTAGATGCAGAAACTGAAGTTTCGCTAGACGCCCATTAAGATATTATTTAATGGCGTTTTCCTTATATATGACTATTTAAAACTTAAAATACTTAGGAGGCAAGTAGAAAATGAGTTTAAGAAAGGGTTTAATCTTCGTTCTGCTTTTGCTACTGGATTTTTCTATTCTAGTTCCTGCTTTTGCTGTAACCACTTTATCTGGTGGTAGCGTAATCCCCTCTTTCGTGTTAGACACTGGTACAGTCATTAATGGTGCTAAGCCAGATGTCGATAAAATAGAGCTTGCTATTACTGTAGGTACTAATGAATTAAATTTAGCTTCTCTCGCTCCTGGTTCTACCACTATCGCCTATGGTAATGACGGTGCTTTAAGTTTTGGTGGAGTGCCTACGACTGATGCTTCTGCTTATTTTTTGGCACCGACTGGCTGTCAGTTTGTAAAATTACCGAGCTATATCGCGACTTCTGGAGATTTTGCTGCGAATAGAGAAATCAATGTTACCTTAACGGGAAAATCTAATCTCGCTAATTTTGCTGGTAATACTGTATTCTTTGCTCAAGTACTTGATGCTACAGCTGCTGACGTAGTTTCTGTACCAGCGGGGTCACTCGCAATTCATGGTTTCTCTGATAATACTATTAGTAATCCTGGTGGTAATTTAACTGTTACTGTAAATAATATAGGTTTAGCTTGTGCTGCCTCTGCAAGTCCACTAACTACAGGTGCTTTACTTGCGACCTATGTCGCTCCTACTTCTGTAGGCACTAATCTTTTTAGTTTAGCTCCAGGGCAGCAGGTTACTATCGGTACTTTAGCTTCGGTTAAAAAATTAGAAGCATTATTACCTGGTACTAGCACTGGTAACGTTCTCGGTGTTTTAGAACCAGATATGCAGCCTAGTGTTTTAAATTCGGGTCAGGTCACGTCTTCTGCTCCTAGTGTCTCTTTTGGACCAAGTTTAATTACGGTAGGTGGTGCTTTACCTAGATTAGATACCGACACTATTATTATTCGAGCAGCTGAAAAGCCAGAATCGACCAGCTTGGTTAAAAGATTTTTTCAGACTCCATTTGCTACTGCTGCCTATACCGCAAATATTGGTACTACTGTAAGTGCGGCTTCAGTTAATGCTGCTCAGCATTCTCGAGCTTCTTTAACTTCAGAAGGGGTTTTTACTAACCTTGCGAATTCTGTTATCACTGTTACTTTTTCATTAGAGAGTACAGCTGGTAGTCCTAGTACAGCTAGTCTTCAAGTAAATAATGCTTATGTTGGCTTTCATGGTAATCAAATGAGTTCTATGCTCACTGGTGGTGATACTGCTTATGTGGTGATTGGTGATAGTGCACTTGATACCAGCCTTTCAGGTTTTTTTGGTGCGTTTATTAATAATATTGATAATGGTCTTACTGGTAATGATATTTCGGCTGCTACAGATGCAGGTATTATAGTCGTCGCTGATAGTAATAACGATGGCGTGGCAGATAATTTAACGGTGCAGGATGGCTCTCTGTTGAGCTTTGCTCCTCTGCCAGCCGCTAGGCTTGGTGGTTCTGCTACAGAGGGTTTAAGTGTTTTAGCTATTAATGGAGCACCTAGTACTACTGTCATCGTAGATGGTACTTCTACTGCTAATTTCGATGATGCTTTTTTATTTCCTGGTTCAGTGATACATAACGTAACGGCGAATCGTTCATCTGTTATTAATTCTATTTTAATACCGAATCTAATAGTAAATTCAGCTTTCACTGCTGGAGCCGATAATAACCCACTTAGGAATGCTAAAGAATTTTACATGAATCTAAAAGGCGGTGCGAGTCCAGCTGCTGATATATCTTATGTTATAGTTCATGGCGATGAAGCTGCTGCTGATAGAAGTCTTCCAGCTGATACTTTACTTGGTCCGACTAATTTTGCTAATGAACCTTATAATATAGGGCCTTCTGTATTTGTTACTCTGCCAAGTGAGGTTAGGAATAATGTCCTATTAGCCTCACAGTTAGTAAAGTCTGGCTCTGATTATATTTTAAGAATAGTTCCACTGGTGAATAAATATGATAATCTTAGAGATGTCCTCACCGTAAGGGCTAAGGGGGTAATTAATAATGTTACTCCAGCTGTTTTAACTGCTGGTCTTAAGCTAGTAGCAACTGTTTCTGGTAATAATTTAGCTACTACTAAACTTACACTCGCTGAAATACTGGCTCCAGCTTCATTTAACTCTAATTTAACGACTAGAGTGCTTCCATCTGGTGGTAATCCAGCTAGGCTTATGGTGAGATCTGCTAGTAATCCTGCATTAAATAGACTTGAAATTAATCCAGCTACTATAGACGGTTCGACAGCCGCTTTAAATGCTCTTGAGGACTTGATTCCATCTGGATCAGTTTTGGATACTACTGTGCCGCCTTTATTTACTGGTGGTAAAGTAGGAAATACTTTATCTGGTGCTGCTGCTAGAGGACCTATTGCTCATATTCAAGCTAAAGGCAGAGTAATTACTATAGAAGAAACTAATATTGATGATTTTTCTAAAATAGAGAATCTTGCTGGTAATAAGGTAGTTAGAGTAACTTTTCCTAC
>JBJTTW010000097.1:0-29437 GCA_046080385.1 bacterium | reverse complement strand
TGGGTTAAAACTGTGGCTGGAAGACTTGAAAGCCGTATCAGATACTCCTCAGAGCTTTGCTATAACACATTTCCTTTCCCAGAAATAAATGACAAGCATAAAGAAGCTATCGAAAATATTTCCTATCGTATTTTAGATGCTAGAGCAGAATATCCAGAAAAGACACTAGCAGAGCTTTACGATCCAGATAAAATGCCAGCTAATCTCTTAGAAGCTCATAAGCATTTAGATGAAGCTATAGAAAAGTGTTACAGAGAAAAACCCTTTGAGTCTGACGAAGAGAGGCTAGAAGAGCTTTTTAAGCTTTATGAGAAAATGACCAAACAATTAACAGCAGCTAACTAGTCTCTCATAAGCTACTTTAATATCATATTCAGAAAATAAATTTTTCTTACGCTCACTCCAAACCTGAACATACTCTATGACAGCTTCTAAGGACTTAAGATCAGAATGCTTTAAAGCCCAGTGAACTGTAGAGAGTAATTCCATATTATAAGGAGTTTCAAAGCCTCTAATTATGTCTTGGACTTTCTGAATTCCTGTAAGTGCTTCTGGATTTTCTGTTAAAACTTTTTCTGCCAGTTCTAATCCTAAGTCAAGAATTTCAATCTCTGATTGGGCTTTGTCGTTGTCGCCAGTACCTCTAATATAGTGTCCTTCCATGTCATTTAAGGTATGTCTTAAATTATCAGCATAAGGACCGAAATGATGTCTTTGGAATCTAAGTTTAGAAAATTCGGCTAAGCCAGCTTCCTTAGCGAAATAACAGAGTTTTTGGATTTCTAATTTACTTAGCTTATACTCTAACTGCCTATATAAAGTCATTAACTTAATTAATACAGCTCTAGATATTGTCATCTGCGGCTGAGTGTGACTAACTGAGATTTTATCTACATTTGGAGAATATGGAGTATGCAGAATAATTTCTGTATCTAAGTCGTGAAGATATTTATAGATTAAATCTTTTACTGAATCCCACTCCAGTCCGCCATTGCCACAACCTAGCGGTGGAACAGCAATAGACTTTATCTTATATTCTTCTATTATACGCTTTAGATCACTAAGTCCTGAATCGATGTATTCAAGCCTAGAATTATCTTTCCAGTGATCTTTAGTAGGAAAATTAATAATATATCTAGGACTATTTTCAAAAAAACCTAAATCAAAAACTAGATTAGAGCCTATGTTTATATATTTCAAGTCACAGGCTTTTTTATATTTCAAAAAATTACTAGGCCATTTTTTTTTGAACTGCAAGGCGATTCCTTTACCCATCACCCCAACACAATTAACAGTGTTTACTAATGCTTCACATTTAGAATCTAATAAATTACCCTGTACTTCTTTTATCGGCATAGTAAATATCTAAAAATAAAAATCTCTATCAGCTCTTACTTTTATAGTATCTTCTACTATTTTAGCTTTGACCATATCACAGCGTCTATTATCAAAAGTAATAATTTCTTCAATTAAATTCAAAGGAAGCTCTTTATAGACCAAGAATTCAGCTTGCCTTAATTCTTTTCTTTTCGCCCAAAGAGGCTTTTCATCATTATTTTCATTCTGCCAATATTTTGAAAAACCTGCACGAAGTGGCTCTTCAAAGAAAATTTCCCATTTAATATTATTGATATCATCAGGTTTGTAGAAACAGCGGGCATTTGCTAAAACAGGGTGCATATCATAGAAAATACATTGAATTCCTTTATTTATAATGCTTTGAGTAGAGCTGATTAAATAAATGATTTGCTCTTGAGCAGTAGAACCCTCGTGACGAGTTTCTTTATTAGCATAAAGCATAGGAGATCTAGGTGCAAAATAGAAAGGCACGTAATCATGTAGAGTGCCATATGGCGGATGATTAATACTAATCTGATTGCGTCTACTCTGCACATCATTATTAGCGATGCTTTTAAAATTAATATCTCTTAAATAATTTAAAGCTAATAGCTTAGAGTATTTCAAGATACTATCCAAATTCAATATCGAAGTGATATGAAAGATTGGTGTTTTTCTAATATGCTCTTCTGGTCTGATATTCACAAAACCTCTTTTCTTCCCAACTAATTAAAAACTATACAAACCACAATGCCCTTACTTCTGTAAGTTTGGTAAATTTGCTAAGCTTGCTAACCTTTATGTTTTAGAATTAAATTAATGCCAGATTTCGTAAAAGTAGATTATCAACAAACCAAAGATAGTACTAAAACTAATGAACTTGGCATGCGTGAAATGCAAGCAAAAGCTTATGCCGAAAGGAATCGTCAATATCTTCTATTAAAAGCACCTCCAGCCTGTGGTAAATCAAGAGCCTTGATGTTTATTGCTTTAGACAAGCTTTGTAAACAAGGTATTAAAAAAGTTATAGTTACAGTTCCTGAAACCGCGATAGGTTCATCATTTAAATCAACAAATCTTATAGATAGCGGTTTTTGGGCAGATTGGCTGGTGAGTGATAAATACAATCTATGCTTACCTGGTATTGATACTAAAAAAGTTGAGAAGTTTCAAGAATTTTTAAATTCTGACACAGAGAAAATACTTCTTTGTGCTCATGCGACTTTTAGAAATGCCTATTCCATTTTAGATGTGGAACTTTTGGATAATTGTTTAATTGCTATTGATGAATTTCATCATGTCTCAGCTGATCCTAATAATAATCAGCTAGGAGAATATATCCGTGAAATAATACAGCGGGATAAATCTCATATTTTAGCGATGACAGGTTCCTATTTTAGGGGAGATGCTGTGCCGATCTTGAGTCCTGCCGAGGAGCAGCTTTTCACCAAAGTTACATATACCTATTATGAACAGCTCAATGGCTATGAGTATTTAAAATCTTTAGGGCTAGGTTATCATTTTTACCAAGGCAGATATCTAGATGCCATTAATGAAGTATTAGATACAAACAAAAAAACTATTATTCATATTCCTAATGTAAATTCAGCCGAGTCTACAAAAGATAAATCAGAAGAGGTTGGAATTATCATTGATAATATTGGAGAAATCGAAAAAGAAGATCCAGAAACTGGTTTAATTTATGTCAAACGAAGAATTGATGGAAAAGTCATTAAAGTTGCAGATTTAGTAAATGATGATCCCAAAGCAAGAGATAAAATAAAAAGCTTCCTCTATAAAATCAAGTCAGCAGATGATCTTGATATTATTATCGCTTTAGGTATGGCTAAAGAAGGTTTTGATTGGGAGTTTTGCGAACATGCACTTACTATTGGTTATCGTAATTCTCATACAGAAGTTATACAGATCATTGGAAGATGCACTAGAGATAGTAATAATAAAATTCACGCTCAATTTACTAATTTAATTGCTCAGCCCGATGCTGAAGATTCAGAAGTTAAAATAGCTGTGAATAATGTCCTTAAAGCTATTTCTTGTTCTCTGCTCATGGAGCAAGTTTTAGCACCTAAATTCTATTTCAAAACAAAAAAGACAGAAGATGATAAATCCTCTGATCAGCGTATATTTATTAAGGGTTTTAAAGAACCAAGTACAGAAAGGGTTAAGCAAATTTGTGAAACAGATCTTCAAGATCTAAAAGCTTCAATTATGCAAAATGATCTTATTATCAAAGCTATTCCTGGAACTGTTCCTGCGGAAACAATTAATAAGAATCTCATACCTAAAATCATTAGAGAAATTTACCCTGATTTAAATAATGATGAAGTGGAAGAACTAAGACAGCACGTAGTCGTAGATGCTGTAATTAAGAAAAGTACTATTAATGAAGCTGGAGATAATACTAAATTTATAACTATGGCAAACAGATTTATTAATATTGATGAATTAAATATTGATTTAATTGATCAAATTAATCCTTTTCAAAAAGCTTATGAAATTCTTTCTAAATCAATTACAGCAAAAATATTAATGGTCATCAGAGATACTATAGACATTACAAGGATTGATATTGAGCCAGAAGAAGCTATAGCACTGGCTCCTAAACTAAAGCAATTTATAAAAGATCAAGGACGAGAACCTGAGATTCAATCTATAGACCCATTTGAGAAGCGTCTTGCCGAAGTAAGACTATACATAATTAATCAAAAACGCAAGCATGGACTGGGATAGAACAAATGGACATGAATAAAGAAGATCTTTTAAAAATTCTAGCCGAAGATGATCTTGGGATTTTCGATGCTAAACCTAAAAATCCTAGCAATGTTAATATAGATTCTAAATTAATAGATAGCTTTGAAGAGATTATTAATTTTTATGAAGCCAACCATAGGCTAGCAGAGAAATCTAAAGATCCATTTGAAAGAAGATTAAGTATTAGCTTAGATTCAATACTCAAAGACCCTAAGAAAAGAGAAGCTTTGAATGATTATGATAAGTATAAGTGGTTTACTGAGATAAAAGAAGAATCCCTAAATGCTACTTTCTCAAATGATCAGATTCAGATTTTTGATGAGGATGATTTAGATATCTTTAGCTTAAAACACGTTCCTCATAAGACTTTGGTAAGGCCAGAATATGTAGCCAAAAGAAAAGCTTGTAAAGATTTTGATAAATATAGAAACTTATTTATTGATTGCCATCGTGAATTAAAAGCAGGTTTAAGAACTTTAGAAAAATTCTCTAGTGAACAAAGTGGTATTAAAGCAGAATGCTTTTACGTTCTTCGAGGAGTTTTATTATACGTCGTAGAAATTGGGCAGAAAGAGAAATCTAATGCTAAAGTCAATGCTCGCTTAAAATGTATTTTTGAAAATGGTACGGAATCTGACATGCTACTAAGATCGCTAGCCACAGAGCTTTATAAGCATAATGGCAGAAGAGTCAGTTCTAGACTTGATCTTGAAAAAATTTTTAATAATGATATTGAAAAAACCACTGGTTATATTTACGTTCTTAAATCTTTATCTACAGATTATAGAATTAAGTCCTACCGTCATCTTCATAAAATAGGCTTTACTAATAATCCAGTAGATACTCGTATAAATTATGCAGATAAAGACCCCACTTTTTTATCATCTAAAGTCAGTCTAATAGCATCATATAAGTGTTTTAATCTAAAACCTAATGCTCTTGAAAATTTGGTTCATGCTTTTTTAATTAAAGCACGCTTAGACATTGAGATTCTAGATGATAATGGAGCTATTTATAGACCTAAAGAATGGTTTTCAGTACCGTTTGAAATTATTAATCAAACAATCAACTTAATTTTAAATGAGCAGATTATTTATTATCATTATGATCATCTTAATGAGACCATTGTTTTAAAAAATTAATATTTATATAACTTCTTCTAAAGCCTTCCAGCTTTGGCATTCCTTGTGAATCTGAAACTCTATATGCTTATAAAGTAGTTGTAAGCATGATTTCAGTTCGTCGTTCTGTGAGCTAAGGCTGAAAGCTAATTCTGGGACTGATCTTGGGGCGTTATCTTTAAGGTGAGGCTGATGAGCTTGTAACTCAGCCTCAAGACTAGATTTAATTTCCCCTAAACTCACTTGCATATAATTTATTAAAAAATCTTCTATCAAAATTTCTCTTAAGGTGATTTTTTTATTTTCAGTATTAAGCGGTGAGCTTAGCTGGGTATCTGCTAACCCTTCCTGAGATTGCTCGTAATCTTCAATTTCTGCGTTTTGCAAAGATGCCTGAAAATCAGTATCTAAGCTGCTTAGTGGTGACCTATCTAAAGAATCTAAAAGTTTAAATGTGAATTTTTTTAAAGGGATTATATGATCATCAGTGTGGTAGCCCTGTCTGTAGAGCTCATAGCCTTCAGTGCTGCATATAGAGCCACTGCTGAGGTCGAAATATTGTGGTATTTGCTTTGGCTGTCTGCGTTTGCGTGTGAGCGCACAGGTATTTAAGTCTGGCTTGTAACCAAGCTCACAGATTATACACCAGAGAAACTCTATGCTGAGAAGCAGTTGTTGATTCGTTTTAATGTCATCGGACTGCTCGCAAGCCCATTTTCTTGCGTTTTCGCTGATCCTATTTTTATTTAAATGTCCTGCTGTAATACTTTTAAGGTATCTCAAGTAAATATCTAAAAGCTCGAAAAAATTTCTTGTGCTATCGCACTCATTTGAGATTTTTTCAGTAATTTCTGACGCGAAAAAAGCTAGATTCAGGGCTATGAGATCGGAGCAGCCTAATAGAAAATTATTTACTATGCTAACTTCTGAGACTATATCTAGGTTTTTTCCCTTGGCGAGTAGAAAATCACAGTGATTTAAAGTCTGAGTTTTCGCTGCAAATGAGCTGTTCATGCGTCTAGCACCTTTGGCGATAGCTGAAACTAAACCATTCTCTGGAGTTAAAATTTTTAATATTCTATCTGCTTCACCGAGCTTTTGGGTTTTAAGAATAATCCCAGAGCTTCTGTACTGCATTAAATACCCCAGCTCATAGTCACTGGATCTATCGGAGTAAAACCTTGATCTGAAATAAGCACACTATTTTCGTATCTATAGCAAGATTCTGGTAAAGTCTCTGTATTAAAATCCGTCGCTATAAGTGATACTTTAGCTTTATCATTTATCGAGAGTTCTTCGTCTAACCTCGCAACAATGGTATTAGCGATGTCGGCATCACCAGTCACTTTACTGTTGAAATAAACCAGAACATCGACCCTGCCTTGATTTGATAGCTTGATACTGTCACCAAGTATTTTATCTACGTGCATTTCAAAATCATATTTTTTTCCACCCGCAAAAGGATTAATTTCACGAGGCACTGAAAGTACTATCGCTTCACCAGATTTACCTGATGGGTAAGTATAACGGCGGTATTTACTCTCTAATTTACCAAGTTCTTCCATTTGCCATTTAGTACGTTCGCTCTTCCATGATCCAGTAGTGCAGATAGGTGTGATAATTTTATGACCATTGTCTATTGCAGCTATAACGCTGCTTGCAAAAGAAAGCTCTGGGTTGTCGTTGTATTGAACGAAAGCTGGATCATAGCCTTCTACTTTAGTTATTGATAGAGATACGCCAAGGTCTTTAGCTTCTTTATAAAAATGTTCTAAACTTGAAAAATTAATACCGCCTTTTTTTGTAGTGCTGGCTGATACTGCACAGCCTTCGCAACCTATTGGGCAGGAATTCATATGCCTCTCATGGAAAATGTGCTTGAGGTAAAAGTCTCTCTTATTTGCTGAGTTTAAAACTAACTCAGGCTTCGTGGCTAAGGCTAATTCCATTAACTTTTCATTATACTATAGTTTTTCACTTAACTATCTTTACATTACTCGCAAAGTTTAGCATTTGGTAAAGATTTGTATGAACGGCAGATTTTCGTTACAGAGCTGTGAATCAGTTTTTTATAGAAGCTGTTTATTCTTTTGCTTATAAACGAAGGCTAAGACTTCAGCTACTGCGATATAGAGATCTGGGGTAATTTCATGATCGATTGGGCAGTTTTTATATAGCGCACGGGCAAGTGGAATATTCTCCACTATCATCACATCTGCTTCGCGGGCGAATTCCTTAATTCTTGCAGCAAGTAATCTGCTACCCTTCGCAACTACTACAGGGGCAGAAGAGCCCTCACGATTGTATTTTAAAGCAACGGCTAAGTGAATAGGGTTAGTTATTACTACATCTGCTTCTTGGACGTTTGCTTTAAGACCTTTTTTTTGTCCCATTGCTCTTTGTGCTTGTTTCATCCGCCCTTTGATATGAGGGTCACCTTCTTGGTTCTTATATTCTTGTTTTACTTCTTCCTTAGACATTTTCTGATCTTCAGAGAATTGCCATTTTTGATAGACATAATCAACGATACTCAATATAAGCATTACAGCTGCGATTTTTATACAGAGATCCCAGGCTATGGCTCCGACTGCATTTAATGTGCCGATAAGGCTAATTGGTTTCATAATAACCGTGATTAAATGATTATTAATGAACATTGACCAAGTCATCGCAGCGATAATGGTCATCTTGGTTAGCCCTATACTTGTCGTAATAGCAGAACGCAGTGATATTAACCTTTTCATGCCATTGATGGGATTTATTTTATTAATGTCGAATTCCAGTGGCTTAAATGAAACGTGTAAGCCTACTTGAGCTACAGTGCTGATAAATACCGCAAGCCAAATAGTAATTAAAAGTGGGGCACAGAGCATTACGTATTCACCGATAGCAGAGGTGATTAGAGCGAAGTAGCCGTTACTATTTACTTCTTCGAATCTTACCCTTGAAAAAAAATGTCTAAATAGATAAGCGATTTTAGCTGAAATCGCAAGACCAGTTAAGCAGATCATTACTAAGCAGACAAAAACACCAATAGTTCCAGATAGATCTTGAGATCTTGCTACTTGCCCCTGCTCCCTGCTCTGTCTCAGCTTCTGGGGGGAGGCCCGTTCGGTTCTTGAGTCTTTATCGTCTCCTGGCATTCAAGCTACTGTATTCCCTGTATATAGTTAGCCTATGCTGGGTTTTATGGGGGAGAGGGTAAGTCACTTTACGGCATGACACAGAATTAATACTAAAAGCCTTAAACTCGAATCCCCATAAAGAACTCATCAAAAAAGTCCATTAATTTTTCTGTAAAGAAATCATCTAAGCTAACCCAGTAATTACCAAGCATCATGCTCAATAATATGGAGCCGAAAATTAATTTTAAAGGCTGTATTAAGAAGAACATACTTGCCTGTGGCAGTATTTTAGAAACCAGAGTAGTAAAGAGGTCTAGCACTAATAATATGCCTACAAATGGCAGAGTTAATTCTAAAGCGTAGAGAAATATTTTCCCAAATATTGGTAGAAATTGAGACATAAGTAAGCCAATATCTAACTCAAATTTATTAATCGGTAAAATCTCATAACTTTTAGAGAGCATAAAAAGCACTATATAAAAGCCATTAGCTTTTAGAAAGACGAAATTCGCTGTGAATATAAGTATGTTCGTCATTGGACTTACTTGGGCTTGCACAGTCGGATCGAATAAAGAAGCGGCACTCTGCCCCATCTGTGTACTTGCAAGCTGGCCCATAGTTGCTATCGCATCAAATACTAAGCTGAAAAAGAAACCTATAAAAAAGCCGATAAGTAACTCGAAAGACAGGGCTATTAATAAATGCCAGCTATCTAGTGGTAAAACACTATTAGAATTACTCATTGCTTGTGAATAAAGGACTGTACCAAGTATAATCGATAAGCCAATCTTGTATTGAGCTGGAATCTGACCTTTCGACAGAATGGGCATGATTAGCATCATGCCACCTACTCTTGACATAACAAGAAAAAAATTAAGAATGATTTCTATAGTGATAAATTCAATATTAAAATTCATTATCTTGTAAGACCTTTCGTCTTTTAAATCCCTGTTTCCTTAAACCGTCTCGCAGAGCTGAATCCCTTTGCTAGTGCCTAAGTGGCTGAGTCTTTCGCGCGTAATGTTAATAATTTTAATGGCATCTTCATAGTTACGAATGCCGCCAGCTGCTTTAATTTGAACGAAAGGCTCTCTATCGTAAAGGTCTAAAAGATTTTTTATTTTACGAATAAGCTCAGGATTAGCTTGAGCTTCTAAGCCTTTAACTTCGATAAAGCCAGTAGAGTTTTTATATGAAATATTTATCTTCAGTGAAGAATTTAGTTTTTCTTTTTTCTGCTTGTAATAGTGAGCTACACGGGCTAAGATCTCGACGGAATATTTAAGCTGTTCATCATTTAGTAATTCACAGGAGAAAATGGGTTTTAAGCAGATATGTAAGTCTTCTAAATTTTCATATTTATTAGTAAATAAAGATTCTAAATCAAAGATTTTATCAATAATAGATATTAAATCTTCATAGATAGGATTTATCGTTATAGGAACTTCATCTAAAAGATATTTAGGATTCATTACTGGATCAAGTTCTAAAGCTCCGTCCCTAAGAGCGATTTCACATTCTTCTAAAAGAGCTGTTCTTTCTGTTTTTAGAAAAAATTTTTCAATTAATTCGTCTAATTTATCTTTATCTGGATCATAGGAAATTTTATTTTGAGGAAAGGATATTACAGCAGAACATCTATATATAGGTGCTAAATTCTTGATGAAGACTGGTCTTATGCAGATGGAGTTAAATCTATAGGCTATTGCCTCTTTAGCTAGTATTAATAAAGAATCTGGGCTTGCATTAATATCAAGTTTTGTATGATCTATAAGATGATTAATAGTTTGTGTAATCATTTAAACTTATTATCGCAGGCTTGCTATTATCGTTCAAATATAAATCTGTTTAAGACTATTAAGTTTAAATAGACTATGAGTTGGTAAATTAATATGGCAAGCCAAGAAATTATTGTAATTAAGATCGGGACCTCATCTATTACAGATACTAAATCTGGTGTGGATTATAAGACCATTAATCTGCTCGCAAAGGCTGTTGCGGAGCTTAAAGCTGAGGGGCATACTCTAGTAATAGTAAGTTCTGGAGCTATGAGTTTAGGTATCTGTAAATTAGGTCTAGATCATTCTCATTCAGGTAATGTCGCTTATAAACAAGCTCTAACTTCAGTAGGGCAGGTAAGTCTGATGAATGCCTACGATAATATTTTTAAATACTATGGCTATAATGTGGGGCAAGTGCTGATTACACATAAAGGTCTAGACGATAAAGAACGTAATGACTGCATTAAAGGCACTTTCGATAATATTTTTAAATTAGGAGTTATACCAGTAGTTAATGCTAATGATACTGTAACTTCTGAAGAACTCGCTTATGGTGATAATGACAGCCTTTCAGCTAGAGTTGCGGTATTGTTACAAGCTCAGAAGCTTATATTTATTACTGATGCTGGTGGCTTCTATGATAAAGACCCGCACCTAGACAGCTCTGCGAAGTTGATAGAGAGAGTTACAGATATTGATGATTATATTTATTCTTTAGCTGGTGAAAGCAGTACGAAAGTTGGGCTAGGTGGCATGAAAAGCAAGGTAGAAGCAGCTCGCATCTGTATGGATGATAAAGTTAGGCTCTTAATTACTGGTAAAAAAGAGATTTCTAAGCTTGGGAATCTTTATGATTCTGATGTGAAGATTAAGGGGACTTGGTTTTATAGATAGATAGCTGGAATGACGTAAATTTTTTCTGAAATTTTATAAACTTCATCACTGTTATTAATTACTATTCCATATTTGCAGTTATGCTCTTCTACGAAATTTTTTAGGCTTATTAATGATTTATTTTCAATGCGTGTCCCAGATTTAATCTCAATCGGTATTAATCCAACTTTGCTTTCTATGATTAAATCTATTTCAGCTTGATGATGTGTGCGATAAAAATAAAAATCATTTTTAATTAATTTCACTTGAAATTTTTTAATTAACTGTTCTATAACAAAACTTTCCCAAATTGTTCCGAATGAGGGCTGGTTTAGTAGTTCTTCTGCTGAGTTTATATTTAGTTTTGAACTAATTAATGCTGTATCCTGCATATGCCCTTTAGGCATTTTAATTAATCTTTTTGTAGTATTTTTAGTATAGGAATTAAGTTTACGCCATATAAAAGTTCCTTCAACTATTTCTAAATAGTTTTTGATCGTTGGCTGGGAGACGTCTAAAGATTTTGCAAAATTAGAAGCATTGATGATATCGCCGTTTGCGTAAATTAGCATCTGAATAAAACGTTTGTAAGTTTCTATTTGCAAGTTAGGGAAAAGATTTCTGATATCTCGCTCTATATAGTTTTTGAAATAGTTTTCTATCCATTGTTCTCGAAAAATTTGATTTTTAGATTTAGTAACTAATTCTGGATATAATCCATGGACGCATAATTTATATAGATCATTTCTTTTATAAAGGGCTTTTAATTTAAGAAATTTTTCTGGATTATTGATGTGATCATAGAATTTGGATGAAGCTGTGCGCTGAGCTTCATCCCAGCTAAAAGTTGGTACTTGTAAACTAGCGATTCTTCCAGCTAATGATTCACTAATATTGCGAATTAATTCTGGTGAGCTTGATCCACTGATAAGGAACTGACCATTTTTATTTCGATTCCTGTCTATGGCTACTCGAAGAGCTGGAAATAGTTTTGGTGAAAGCTGGGCTTCATCTATAATTAAGGAGCCTTTAGTCTCTGCTAAAAAAAAATCGGGATTATCATTTATTCGCTGAAAATCACTATCGATCTCTAAATCATAAAATTTTCCTTTGGGTAAAACTTTTTTTAATAAAGTTGATTTACCAACTTGTCTTGCACCGAGTAAACAAACGCAAGGGAAATTCTCCAGTAATATTTTAATGGTTTTCTCTAATTCTCTTGGATAGCTAGAGTTCATGAAATGTTCCTAGTTTGATTTCTATCTTCTGCAATAACGCTTTTCATTGCTTCATTGATATTATACCGTGTAATTTAAAAGTCTAACTTTGAAATTACACGGTATGGTATTTTGTGTAAAATTTTCAGAATAGTGTAAATAAAGAAGCCCCACTAGGGATTTCCAAGCAGGGCTTTTTTATTTTGGGCGTGTAGGCGATACACGCCCATTTTAATTAATAACTTGGCAGTCTAGTAAACAGATAAATATCTATTTATTTCCCACTCAGAAACGAAAGCTCTATACTCTTGGTACTCTTTATGCTTAGTTTCTAAGAAATGCTCAAATATATGATCTCCCAGTGCAGATTTAACAATAGCTGAACTAGCCATACACTTGATAGCTTCATTTAAATCACCAGGAAGCGCATTAATATTACGGTCTGTGAGTGTTTCCATCTCTAGTTTGTAAATGTTATCGTTAACTTCAGCTGGAGGTTCAATTTTATTTCTAACGCCATCTAAACCAGCCTCCAAAAGAACTGCGAAAGCTAAATAAGGATTAGTACTAGGATCTGGGCATCTAAGTTCTACCCTAGTACCGACACCACGAGTAGCTGGAATTCTGATTAAGGCACTTCTGTTTAATTTAGACCAAGCTATGTAAACTGGAGCCTCATAGCCTGGAACTATTCTTTTGTAACTGTTTACTAGAGGGTTAGTTACAGCTGTAAATTCTTTAACATGCTTTAAAAGCCCGCCGATAAAGTATCTCATAGTTTCAGAGATGCCGTCTGGCTTAGATTCATCATAGAAAGCATTTTTCCCATCTTTAAATAGAGACATGTTACAGTGCATACCACTACCATTTACGCCAGCGATAGGCTTAGGCATAAATGTAGCAAAAAGACCATAACTATTAGCTATAGCTTTGGTAGCCCATTTGAAAGTAAGAACGTTATCCGCTGTTTCTAATGCTTCAGCGTATTTAAAGTCGATCTCATGCTGCGAAGGTGCCACTTCGTGATGACTTGCTTCTACTTCAAAGCCCATTTCTTCTAAACATTCTATGATAGATCTTCTTACATCAGAACCTTGATCTAATGGTTCTACTTCGAAGTAACCAGCTTTGTCGATGTACTTAGTAGTAGCTAAGCCTTCTTCATCAGTATCAAATAAGAAAAATTCACATTCAGGTCCAAGATTAAATGAATAACCTAAATCAGCAGCCTGTTTTAAAACTCTTTTCAGATTATTACGAGGACAACCCATGAATGGTGTACCGTCTGGATTGTAAATATCACAGATAATTCTAGCTACTGCATCTTCTTGTGGTCTCCAAGGGAGGATTTGGAAAGTGCTGATGTCTGGATTGAAATACATATCTGAAGTTTCAATAGTTCTGAAACCTCTGATAGATGAGCCGTCTAGCATCATCTTGTTATCTAAGACTTTTTCTATCTGTCCGATAGGAACAGAAATATTTTTTACAGTACCGTGTATATCACAGAACTGAAGACGTATAAATTTTACGTCATTAGCCTTGGCCAACTTTATGACATCTTCTCTAGTTTTAGGTTTTTCTTTCATGCTTTTGAAAATTTTATCAGAAACATTAAATATTCAAGTGTAAAGTTCTTGTGAAAATTGGCTCACAATAAAGTGTAATAACTTATTTACTAAAATGGTAAAATTATTATTTTGTTTTACTTTGTAGTTACTAGAATGATAATGCCTAGGGCTATAGATGACTCAATTAAAAATTTTTATCTTTCCACGTGCTTCGCTGTGAATAGTCTATTCCGTAAACCTCAGATTAAAGAAGCTGAGATCATAAAATTATCAGAAAAACCACCTTCAGTTATAGTCAAGGATGCAGGTGCTGTAGATGAAAATCAGCTTACCCACAGGGCTTTTACTAATCCTCGGATCGAAATCTTCATGAACTTGAATAATTTAGACAGGGTACTAAAGGAGTTTCACGAATTTACGAAAAACACTCTAAAAAATAATAATGATTTTGCTGATTATAACCCTACTATAAAGGATTTATCGAAGGTATATAAAAATATAATTAGCACTTATGGCACTTCTTCTAACGAATCTTTTCAAGTAATGAAAGAAAATCTTTTTAATTTACTTGCTGATATTAAAGCTAGTAATGCTAATGAAGATATGAAGTCTGATTTGAAAGATGGATTGAAAACAACGCTGGCTAAATCTCTTCAGGAGTTAAATAAATTTGAACATCAAAACATTCTTCAGCAAAATGATATATTGAACGGAAATTCAAATTTTATTAAAGCTTATGATGGTGAAATTTATCATGGCAGTACAGCGTATCATGATGTTCTTTACAGTAATGCTAATTCCAAGGTGCCACTAGAAGCAAGAGTCAAAAGTTTTAAATCAAGCTCTGGTGAAATATTAGCCTATGATAATGGCTTATATGGCGATGGTGTTTATTTTTCACCGACTCTTAAATCAGCCACAGGTTATGCTAAGCACTACTCCATATTCTTTGATAGAGAAGAAGCTGTTATTAGTTCTCATTCATTAACTAAGGAGCAAAGATTATTTGATTCAAGATTTGAAAAGGCTTTGCTAGAAGCGTTAAGTAAAGATCCACATAAATTATTTGGTAAAAAAAACTCAGAGTGGACAAATCAAAATTTAGCTATTTATCAAAAATTTTTAAAACAATATCAAGGATGGTTGTCATCTAAATTCAAAGAATCTATAATTTTGGATTCTTTAGTCGATAAAAAAAATGACTCTAGTGTTTTACTAACTTATCAGGGTAGAGGTAGTCAAGATTTATGGGAAGCACAAAAAATATCAAAGGCACTAACGGGTGTTCAAAAAAATCTTCAAATCCTGGACGCAGTGATGAAAAGTTCAGATAAGGAAGTTGAGCGCCTGAAAGATTTACGCAGTGTAACTGCCATTGCTCCACAATTAATTGGAAAATACTGTTCAGAGTTAGGATTTGATGGACTGATTGGGGCTGAGCATGCTGATTGGCAAAAAAAATTGAAGAAAAATTACGATTTATTTAGTCCTTTATCCGAACTTAAAACATCAGTCACTGAAGGTAAATTAGCAGTAGAAGATATTAAATTTATCAAAGATGTACATGAAAAAATACAAAAAGATTTAGAAAAACAACCAGAACATTACAAGTCTTTAGATATTAGGCATCACTATCTTGAAGAATTGATCCAGTTTGTTGAAAATCGCTCAGCGGATGATCCTGATCAAGACTTAGTTTTGTCGAAAAGAGATGATGAGTATTTAAAACATTTATTAAAGCAATTTGGGTCTTTTGACACTGGTCAATTTAATTTGATGATTAATTTGTTCGATCGAGGCGATGGAATTCCTGTTGAGAAGTATGATTCTTGTTAATTTTGCTAAAATATTAATTTCGACCAAATAACCATGCAAGCAAATTTCGACGTGATCATTATAGGTGGGGGGCATGCAGGCTCAGAGGCAGCGCATGCTTCTGCTAGATTGGGTTTGAGTGCGCTACTGTTAACGAATAGTGTCGATCAGATAGCGACTATGCCTTGTAACCCTGCTGTAGGTGGTCCAGGTAAGTCACAGTTAGTTAAAGAATTAGATGCTCTTGGTGGCATTATGGGATTAGCTGCTGATGCGACTTATCTTCAGATGAAGACCTTAAATTCTAGTAAGGGACCAGCGACTAGATCTCTGCGAGCTCAGTCTGATAAAAAACAGTATTCACGTTGGGTAAGGCAGTATTTAGAGGCTATGCCTAATTTGCGTATTTATCAGTCTGCTGCGAAGGCTTTAATTTTTGATGAAAATAAATCTAATCGTATTATCGGCGTAGAAACTAATTTAGGTGAGAAAATTTATGCTCAGTCTATCGTGTTAACGGCTGGGACTTTTTTAGAAGGACGGATATTTACAGGACACCAATTCGAGAGTGCTGGCAGGGCTGGTGAGAAACCATCTTTAGGACTGTCGCCGCAGATTCGCAGTCTAGGATTAGAGACTGGGAGGCTAAAGACTGGTACGCCAGCTAGAATAGATAAAAAAACTATAGATTTTTCTGGATTAGAAGTCGCTCCAGGAGATGATCAGTTATCTTTTTTTTCATTTCTACCTCATAGACCTATTCGCAGGCAGTATCCCTGTCATATAACCCGCACTAATGCTAATACGCATGAGGTGATATTAGCTAATTTAGAGAAATCACCGATGTACTCTGGAGCTATCTCTGCAAGCGGTCCTCGTTACTGCCCGTCTATAGAGGATAAGGTAGTTAAGTTTCCGCATAACCCTTCCCATCATTTCTTTTTAGAGCCAGAGGGCTTAGATACTGATGAGATTTATCTTCAAGGCTGTAGCACTAGTTTACCGATAGAAGTACAGTGGCAGATAATTAGAACTCTTCCTGGCTTAGAGAAGGCTTGGATAACTAGACCAGCCTACGCTGTAGAGTATGATTATTTCCCAGGTATACAGTTTAATCACAGCTTCGCAGCTAAAGAATTAGATGGGCTGTTCGTCGCAGGGCAGGTTCTAGGAACCAGTGGCTATGAAGAAGCTGCTACTCAGGGTCTTATGGCTGGAATAAACGCTGCGATTAAAGCCTATAACTTAAAAACTCAGTTAGAGAAAGATGCTTTACCTGTGAATGAAAGATTTAAAAAATACTGTGATGAATATCAGGATTTCGTCTTAGGCAGAGAGACTAGTTACATAGGGACTTTAGTCGATGATTTAGTTACTAAGGAGATTTCAGATCCTTATAGAATGATGACTTCTAGGTCCGAGTATAGATTAGTACTTAGACAGGATAACGCTGATCAAAGGCTTACGCTTAAAGGTTATGAACTAGGTTTAGTTGATGATTATAGATGGTCTATTTATTTAGAGAAGCAGGAGCGTATAGAAGAAGAGTTTAGGTTTATAGAACAAGCAAAATTCGCTCAGGATAATATTCCTACTGGTATGGAAATTAAAGGTTCTAATAAAATTACTGTTCATGAAATGCTTAAGAGACCAGAGTTTACTTATGAAGATTTAGCGAAAGTCAATTTCCATACTGATCTCCATGAAGAAGATCGCTATGCTTTGGAGAAAAAAGGAATTCTTTTAGAAAAGATTCTTTATCCATTTGAGTTAGAGACTTATGTTAAATATCAGGGCTATATAGATAGGCAGATGGTGCAGATTAGAGATATGCAGAAACGCGAGAGTATTAAGATCCCAGTAGATTTTGATTTTAAAAACTGTTCGATTCTTTCTCTGGAAGCTAGGGATAAATTATCAAAGATCAGACCACTGACTATAGGTCAAGCTAGTAGAGTGGGAGGAATTAGTCCTAGTGATATTTCCAGTATTTTGATTATGCTAGAGGCAAAGAAAAGAATACTGTCGTTTAAATCTGATAAATCTGAAATAGAAGTTTCATTGCACGCCCAAAGCTAGTACTTGTATGCCATCAAGATATTACACTTTAAAACAGTATCTCGAAAATCGCTTTGGCGAAAAGCTTCATCGTGTCACCCTTGAAGGTGGTTTTACCTGTCCTAATCGTGATGGTACTAAGGCTGTGGGTGGCTGTACTTTCTGTACTGACGATGGTTCATCCTCTGGTGCGAGGAATCCAGCCCATACTATATCTGCTCAGCTCGCTGATGGTATAGATAAGCAGGGAAAACGCTTTGGGGTAAATCAGTTCATAGCTTATTTACAGTCCTTTACTAATACTTACGCTGACGTAGATTATTTAAGAACTATATATAACCAAGCTATCAGTGATGAGCGAGTAAAAGTACTCGCTATAGGCTCTCGCCCAGACTGTGTTCCAGAGGAGGTGATAGATCTCTTTGAAGAGTATACTGCAAGAGGACTTGAGTTGTGGGTGGATATCGGGGTGCAGAGTTCGCATAACAAGACTTTAGATCTTATTAATAGAGCTCATACTTATGAAGATTTTACTGATGCAGTGAAAAGAATTAAGGCTAGAAAAAATCCTCTACTAAGAGTCTGTACTCATGTGATTTTAGGACTCCCTGAAGAAACTACTCATATGATGCTAGAAACCGCAGAGAGGCTTGCTGAGCAGGATATAGATGATCTGAAAATCCATCAGCTCTGTATTTTCAAGGGAACAGCTATGGAAATAGATTATTTAAATGGTGATCTTTCGGTTATAGAAAGAGATGAGTATATAAAGATTTTGGCTGATTTTATCGCAAGGATACCAGAAAGAGTAGTTATTCAGCGAGTTATGGGTGAAGGTAAGGTCGGGGAGTTGATCGCTCCAGAATGGGCTGATCATGGGATGAAGCAGAAATTTTTACATGAATTTCATAAATATCTTGATGAAAATGATATTTGGCAGGGTGGCTTAATGGCACCGTTGCCCTAATATCTCTGCGGTATATCTAAAAACATTAATAGCAAATCATCATACTGATAATAACGATTTTTTAAAAAGAACCCTTCTTCTATAACTGAATCTCTGAGCTGATTTGGGGCTATTGCCCTTGATGGTCTACTGAAACTAGGCGGAAATTTATTAAGTAGTAAATTTAATTTATTTTGAAATGAACATAAATTAGTACCGATAAGTATTAGTAAACCTGGTCTAATAATCATCGGAGCCAATTCATTAAGAATCTCATTTAGATTATCACTGCAAGGCATATCTAGATCTAAAATTACGTAGGAGAAAGCCTTGTGAGTTCTAGATATATTCTGAGATCTTAATTCATCTGGATTTAAACTAGATACTTTGTTGAATATATTGTTGACAGCAAGCATTTCAGAGATCTGGTTCTGTTTATCACTGATATGTAAGATGCTCTGACCTGTTCTAACTTCACGTTTGATTTTTTTTAACATCAAGCGGTGAAAGTTTTCTTGCATAGAATTTGCGGGATTTATCCTAGTGGAATCTTGTAGATTAGAGCTATTCATGATTACGAAACCCTGTTGATGATTGCCTGAGCATGAGCTTCTAGATTCTCTGCTCTAGCTAATCTAGCTGTATGTTTAGCTAGATCTTTAAAACTATCACAGTCTTTGGATACTCCTCTGAAATCGATTAGAGAACTTTTTTTCATAAAATCAGCACAATGCAGTCCAGAAGCATATCTTGCGCCCCTGCCAGTAGGCAGACAGTGGCTAGGCCCAGCCAGATAATCACCAAGGCTCTCACAGGCATTCGCTCCGATGAAAATTGCTCCAGCGTGTTTAATGCTAGTAATTAAAATACTAGCTAAAGAGTCTGAGACTTGTAACTCTAAATGCTCTGGTGCATAGAAATTAATGAGCTCTGATATCTCACTTGGATTATCGGTGCAGATGCAGGCACTGTAATTTTTGTATGAAGATTTAATTGTGTTTATTTGTTCATATGTTTTATGAGACTTTAAAGATTCTATCTGTGCTTCTATCTCTTGAATTGAATCTGTTAATAAATTCTTATCTGTGCATATTAGTAACGCAGATTCTAGGCCTGAACCATGCTCCAATTGGCTCAAGAAGTCAGCTGCTATTTCTTTTGGGCTTGCACTTTTGTCTGCTATGATCGCAAGCTCACTAGGACCGAAAATGCCATCTATACCTATAATTCCGAATACATTTTTCTTGGCTAAGCTGACAAATATATTACCAGGACCGACTACCTTATCTACGGGTTTTATAGTTTCAGTACCATAGGCTGCTGCTGCTATCGCTTGAGCACCCCCTATAGGGTAAATTTCGTCTATATCAAGAAGATCAGCTAAGCCTTGGATACTAGGGTGTATGGGTGGCGGGCTGAACAGTACTATGCGTTTAACACCAGCTACTTTTGCTGGTATAACTGTCATCAGTACTGTGGAGAATAAGGGAGCTTTTCCGCCTGGAATATATACTGCAACAGAGTCTAGGCTAGTGTATCTTACTCCAAGTCTCTCTCCTAGATTGCCTGTAAAGCCCCATCCTTGAGCAAAATTAGAACTTTTATATTCTTCTGTATGAAATTTTTCTATCCTTTCTTTTGCTACTTCTAAAGACTGCTTTAATTCAGTATCGAGTTTTTGATAAGCTCCCTTGACGGAGATGCCCTTAAGTTCTTCATCTTTAAGGATATATTTGTCGAATTTTTCTGAAAATTCTTTTATTGCTGCATTGCCTGTATTCTTAACCTTGTTAACTATTTCATTCACACTTTTCTCTATGTGACTAAGATTTTCAGGATCAAGCCGAGAATTAATTTTCTTTATGACATCTAGATTGGATAGTTCTTTTGAACTTAACATGATTTTGATTATAGCTTTTCAAGCCTTAGTTAATGTTATAGCAAAAGAGATCGATATTTTACTGTAACATCGATCTCTTTTGTATAAATATTGTTTTTGGTAATTATTTTAGAATCGCAGCCATCTCACCATTTTGGTGCATTTCCATAATGATGTCACAGCCACCGATAAACTCTTTATTTACGTAAAGCTGCGGGAAAGTCGCCCATTCAGAGTAAATTTTCATTCCAGCTCTTAGATCTGGGTTAGAGAGAACATCGTAAGTAGCATATTCACTATCATGGAAATTTAATACTTTTACTACTGCATCTGAGAATCCACACTGTGGCTGGAATCTATCCCCTTTCATAAATAGGACTATTTTATCTTTAGCTAGAATAGTGTCGATTTTTTCTTTTAATTCCGCTGGAAGTTCGCCTTGTGTTGTGTTGGGGGTTTGCATGTTTTTTGCTCCTTTGTTTTTATTATTAAAATGGCTTCTTTAGTTTTCAGTGCCGCTAGATTTAATCATGAGTGCATGTATCGCTTCACTAGCTAACGGCTCTTTTAAAATTTCATAGATTTTTCTATGCTGTTTAATTTTAGAAATATTATTAAACTCTGGTGTCTTAATTTCTATCTCCCAGTGATTATGACTTCCAGCGCTTAAGTCATTCACTATGAGGGTTTCGACTTTAAGTTCTTTTTTAATCATTGTCTCTATTTCTTGTTCGCTTATCATCGTGGGTTTTCCTTTTTAAAATATCGCTAAAACTTTTTCTAGGGCTGTAAAGAAAGAGTCTATATCCTCTTTAGTATTATAAAACGCAAAGGAAGCTCTTGCTGTAGAGCTTACTTTGAATCTCTGCATAACAGGCTGCGCGCAGTGATGTCCGACTCTAATCGCGACACCATATTCGTTAATTAAAGTACCAATATCAAAGGCTTCTGCAAGATCCGAGGTGAAAGAGATTAAAGATGCTTTATTTTTTGCGTTACCAATAACATTTATATTTTTAAATTCTTTAATGCGAGCAGTAGCATAGTTTAGTAATTCATTTTCATAGTCAGCGATTAGGTTTAAGCCGATATTCTCTAAATAATTTATGGAACTCGCTAACCCTATTACTTCTGCGATAGCTGGTGTACCAGCTTCGAAACGATGCGGTGGAGTGGTAAAAGTAGTCTTCTCAAAAGTCACTTTTTCTATCATTTCACCACCACCTTGATACGGAGGCATAACTTTCAGAAGATCGTATTTCCCGTAAAGCACTCCTACTCCAGTGGGTCCAAAGATTTTATGACCAGAGAATACAAAAAAATCTGCATCTAAATCTTGCATATCTACTTTAAAATGACTAGCAGATTGGGCTCCATCTATTAATACCTTAATTCCCTCTGCGTGAGCGGATTTGATCATTTCTTTTATCGGGTTTATGGTCCCAATAGAGTTAGATATATGAGTTAAAGCGAGTATCTTAAGTCTTGGGGTTTTAATTAATTTGCTAAAGGCTTCTTGGTCTAATTCACCATTTTCAAGAACTGGAATAACTAAAATTTTAGCGCCGATTTTTTCTGCTTGAAGTTGCCAAGGGACTATGTTTGCATGATGCTCCAGTCCTGAAATTAAGATGCTGTCTCCTGCTTCTATGAAGGCAGACGAAAAGCTGTAAGCGACTAGGTTTATACTTTCGGTGCTACCTCGCGTGAACACTATTTCAGATGAGGATTTCGCATTAATGAATTTCGCTACTGTTTCTCTAGCTTCATCAAAAGCTTTAGTTGAATTAATTGAAAGACTATAAAGCCCTCTTCGCACAGTACCGTTTTCATTTAGCATAAAATCTCTCATGCGATTTATAGTACAGAGAGGTTTATGGGTAGTAGCAGCATTATCTAAGTAGATTAATTTTTTACCATTAATGCTGGAATCTAATATAGGAAAATCTTGTCTGATTCTAATTAAATCTAGTTCCGCGGGGATTTTAAGTTTAGTACTGCTGTTCATCATGGCTTCCATTATTTTAATTTATGTACAGAGTTTGCAGTGTGTATTTTAGTATCTAGGTTTTCTAAAGTTAGGTTGCGAATATGCTGCTTCGCGCTATCTATGGTTACTTTCTGTATAATTTCCTCACAGAAGCTCAGAGTGAGCATCGCGAGAGCATCATCTTTTTTTATACCGCGACTAAGAAGATAGAATATTTCATCTTCGTCGAGTTCCCCTACTGTAGAGCCGTGTGAGCATTTCACATCGTCGGCTAATATGCTTAACTGTGGTCTTGAATCTATATGGGCATTATTAGAAAGCAGAAGATTTTTATTTAGCTGCGTAGCATTGCTGCCATTTGCACCTTCGCTAACATTTATTTCACCATTGAATTCCGCTCTTGCGGAATCTGAAATTATACCTTTGTATAGTTGATTGCTAGTGCAATTGGGAGCTAGATGGTTTACTTTGATTATATTATGTGCTTTCCTATCCTTGTTTAATATATAAAAACCACTTAAATCACTTCGTGCACCAGGCTCTAGTAAATCTACTTTTATGTTATCTCGTGAATGGTTAGCTTTTAGGTCTAGAGAATTATATTCAAAATTACTATTTTTCATCAATCTTGCGTAAAGATCATAGAGTAAAATCCCTTGCTGTGTGTCATCTTGGATTTTGTCTAGTTTAAAATAGGCACCCTCTGAGAGAATTAGCTCTACCACAGCATTGTTTACGAAATGGCTATTAGCTAGACCTATGTAGCTGACTATGATTTTGAGTTTGGCATTTTTGCCAAGATGAATCAGTGAACGGGTTTGATTAAAGCAGCTCTCATTAGAAAAATGCAGGATTTGTATAGTTTCCTCGATTTCAGTATCATCGGGTACGCTGAGCAAGAAACCATTGCTCATTAAAGCTGTGTTACATGCTTTAAAGAAACTCTCTTCTTGATTGATTTTGTAGGCAAAGTGTTGATTAATAATCTCCTCTTCTTTAGTGTGGGCTTTTAATTGCTCATGGTCATTAAAATCTATAATAGAGATATTTTTGTTAGTAAAATTAGTGCTAGACAGCTCCTTAGAGAAATGACCATTTACTGTAATTAGTAGATTCTCAGAACATTCTGGGAATCGATGTTTGCGGATAATTTCTTTGTCAAGTTGATTGATTTCACAGATATCTAAAGTGAAGAAATTTTCTAATATTGGCTGAGAATCATAATATTTCCAGTCCTCTGAACTTTTCTGTGGAAAACCAAGTTCAGTTACTCTTTTAATTGCAGTTTCTTGGCGGCTTCTGATATTAGGAATCTTAGAGAGCATGCTAGAATTTGCTCTGAAGATCTGCTCAATAAACTCTATTTCATTTTTATTTCTTTCAGCTAAGTTTGGCATTTAAAATGTCATATCCCTTTTTCTCTAACTCTAAAGCAAGATCGGCTTTCCCAGATAGAACTATTCTACCTTCGCTAAGTACGTGTACTTGGTCTGGTACTACATAGTCTAGAAGCCTTTGATAGTGAGTTATCATTAATACGGCATTGCCCGCGTTTTTGTAGGCGTTGATGCCATTTGCTACTGCTTTGAGAGCATCTATATCTAAGCCAGAGTCTATTTCATCTAAAACTACCAGTTTTGGCTCTAGAATTAACATCTGGAGAATTTCATTTTTTTTCTTTTCTCCACCAGAGAAGCCTTCATTTAAATTACGATTCAGGAAATCATTCTTCATGCTAAGTATTTCTAGTTTACTTTCGACAAGGTCATCAAAGTCGAGTGGATCAGCTTCTTCTAGTCCATGATATTTTTGTTTAGAGTTATACGCCATTCTTAGAAATTCAAGATTGTTTACACCAGCTATTTCTAGAGGGTATTGGAAGGCTAAAAACAATCCTAGATTAGCTCTTTCATTAGCTTCTAATTCATTTAAATCTTGCCCAAGAAAATTCATTGAACCACTTGAAACCTTGTAGGCTGGATGCCCAGAGAGTATTTTTGATAGAGTGCTTTTTCCAGAGCCGTTAGGTCCCATGATGGCATGCACTTCACCAGCTTTAATTGTGAGATTAAGACCTTTTAGGATTTTATCACCGTCTTCTAGATTGGCTTCGAGGTTTTTTACTTCTAGTATTGTTTCTGTCATTGCTCTATTTTTATCTTTCCTGTTTTGTTTTACTTGAAAATTGATTTTCTTGATTTTACTCTAGCCGACGCTGTTCTCTAGCTTTAAAGACATCAACTGATTCGCTTCTGCTGCAAATTCACCAGGTAATTCTTTGAATACATCTTTGCAAAACCCACTAATGATAAGAGCTATGGCAGATTCTAAACTTACACCGCGTTGTTGTAGATAAAAGAGCTGCTCTTCAGATATTTTAGAAGTAGAAGCCTCGTGTTCAACACGGTTTGAATTTCCTTCTACTTCGATGTAAGGAACTGTGCTTGCTCTACAGTGAGATCCAATTAACATGGAGTCACACTGGGTATAATTTCTCGCGCCCTTAGCTTTTTCACTAACTTTTACAAGACCTCTATAGGCATTAGAAGATTTACCTGCTGATATACCTTTGCTGATAATGGTAGATTTGGTATTTTTACCGATATGTATCATTTTCGTTCCAGTATCAGCCTGTTGCATATTATTCGTTAAAGCGACTGAATAAAACTCTCCGACACTATTATCGCCAAGTAAGATGCAGCTAGGATATTTCCATGTAATCGCAGAGCCAGTCTCTACCTGTGTCCAAGAGATTTTAGAATTTTTTCCAGCACATTTGCCGCGCTTGGTAACGAAGTTGTAGATTCCACCTTTACCATTTTCATCTCCAGCGTACCAGTTTTGAACTGTAGAATATTTGATTTCTGAATTATTTAAAGTAACTAATTCTACGACTGCTGCGTGTAGTTGATTTTCATCAAAAGCTGGTGCCGTACAGCCTTCTAAGTAAGATACATAGCTGTTATCATCGCAGATTATAAGTGTTCTTTCAAATTGACCAGAGCCTTTAGTATTGATCCTGAAATTCGTGGAAAGCTCAAGCGGACATTTAGTGTTAGGTGGTATGTAGATGAAAGTACCATCACTAAAGACTGCACTGTTCAGTGCGGAGAAATAATTATCAGTGTGAGGCACTACTGAGCCGATATATTTTTTTATTAAGTCTGGATGTTCTTGTATAGCTTCAGAGATGGAGCAGAATATTATACCTATTTCAGCTAAGGCTTTTTTGTGTGTATTAGCTACAGAGACGCTGTCAAATATTGCATCAACTGCAATACCCTCTAGCCTTTTCTGTTCACCAATAGGGATACCAAGTTTCTCGTAAGTTTTAAGTATTTCAGGGTCTACTTCATCGAGACTGTTTTTCCCTGTTTTTTGTTTAGGTGCTGAGTAGTAAATGACATCCTGTAAGTCTATTTTTGGGTAGTTTAATAAAGCCCACTCTGGCTCACTCATTTTCAAGAAAGCTTTATAGGCTTTAAGTCTAAATTCGAGCATGAATTCAGGTTCGTTTTTAATCTGGGAAATTTTACTAATTACTTCTTCAGATAAGCCCTTAGGGAAAGAATCTGTTTCAAGTTCAGTCGTGAAGCCATATTTATACTCTTGGGAGTTAAGGTTTTCAAGAATAGAGCTGCTTTTGGTTTCCATAGCTTAGCCTACCTAATCATCTCCATAACATCTGCCATGCTATTGCTTACTAAATCTTTGACACTGCTTTCTGTTTGCATTAGCTCTGCTAAGGTGATGCGAGTGAATAATTGATCGAGTAAACTCGTAATGTAATGCCAAACTGGTCTTATCGAGCAGCTTGAGCTATGCATACATTTTTCTAAAACTCCAGCATGCGAATCACAGAAGCTAGATGGGAAAATCTTTTCACTTAAGGCGCTTACGACATTATACAGAGTGATGTCTTTAGGATCTTTTGCTAATTTATAACCACCATTTTTCCCTCTAACACTTTCTATAAGTTCACCATTACGCAGTAGAGTAATGATGGAGGCTGCATATTCAGGAGTAATCCCCTCAGACTCTGCGATTTGGTTTAAGCTAACTAATTTTAATGGGGATACTGCTTCGAGTAAAGCTACTCTCAGTATGATTCTTAGACCGTATTCTTCGTTGGCGGAAATCTTCATGTCTTAATCTTTAGTATTTTATCAAGATTAAGGTATGGTCAAGAACAGTTGAGAATATTTCTCAAAAGGATCGAGCTTACCATTTTTAATTTTTTTATTCGTTGCTATAATCGGCTAGGAGGGACTGCTAATGAAAATTTCTCTAATTTCTATTTCATCTCCAATAACAGAAGAGCAGTTGGTACAGTTAGAGAAGTCTTTAGGATATTTACATTCACTTGGCTTAGAGCCTATTTATAGTGATGAAATATTCAGTTTAGAGAAAAGATCTGTAAGTGGGCGAGTAAAGGAATTTACCGATGCTTACTTAGACACAGAAACTTCTTTTATACTCTCAGTGCGTGGTGGAGCTGGATGTATAGAGCTTTTAGAGCATTTCGATTATGAAAAGATTTTAAAAGCGAAGCCTAAGCCCATACTGGCTTACAGCGATTTGACTACTTTTGTACTTGCTTTTAGCCGTAAAGCTAGTGACTTAAATTTAAAGCCAGTACCTTTTTATCATTCCCCCATGCTGTTTGAGATGGCATCTTGGTTTGATGCTGCTGGGCAGGTTCTGGAGCTTTCTTCTGTAAATAAAAAAATCTTTGAATTATTTGTAAATTTAATAAAAGATAAATCTGGTTTTGAAAGTAAAAAAACACTTACTCTAGAAAAGCTTTCAGAGCTAGAGTTTCGGAATGTTTTTCTTGAACATTTAATGAAATTTATTGAGCTTAATCAGTATGCACCACAGATAAAGGAAGCTTTGACGAACTCAGAATCTAATATAAATGGAAATTATTTAAAAATACTGCGTAAGCTGCTAGGCGACGCTTCTAGTAACAAAGTTTCTAATTATTTTATCGGTGCCAATCTTTCGGTTTTTTGTAGTCTTCTGGGTACAGCTTATATGCCTGATTTGAAGGGGAAAATACTTTTTCTAGAGGAATGTAATGAGCCTCTGTACAAGATGGAGAGAATGTTTTATCAACTGCATTTAGCAGGTTGTTTTAAAGACTTAGAGGAGCTGTGGATTGGAACTTCTTTAAATGCAGAGTTGCCGATGGATTTACTTAAAAGTTTTAGTGCTATCTATAATTTTAGACTTGTTACTGACTTGCCCATTGGGCACGGGGATTTGAATTTTATTACCCCACTGTTTTAAGAGTTTTACTTTATCTCTGTTTTTTCCCTCTTGTATTAATACTTGTTTAACTTGTTTTAATTTAAATTTTTCTTGAATCTCGCCTAGAGAATCCTTAATATTTTCATTTACTATAAAGCTAAAATTTTCATTTTTTTCAAAATGTATATATTTATCAACAAAAGCTACCAAGAAGCTCGTGAAAGATAATGCTTGAGTGGGTGGTACTATAAATTCAAAAATATTTTTCTCGGGATCTATTTTACAGGCATAACCTAAGATGTTTTCAGAGTTGCTTGCTGAATGAAAAATGTAAGTGTCGTCTAATCTGCTTTTAAAGAAGCTTGGATAATGAAATAAATAATCTCTAAACTCTATTGGTTGTGCATGTTTACAGACTTGTATCATATTTTTTATGTCTTTATGTGTCGCTGTTTCACATAGAATGTTTACTGTATCTAGGCTAGTAGTCTTGAAATCTTGATATTCAAAAAGATACTCGCGAGTGAGTCTGCAAAAGCCTTGTGCTTGCAGGAAGGTAATTTCATTTACTTGATCGTTCTCTGTGAGCTTGCTAATAAAATAATAGATATCTTCTTTAAGGCTGAAATGGGAGATGAAATCTTTTAAAAGTTCTTCATGATTAGTGTCGAACTCATGTAGCTCCAGTGCTTTTTTGGCTTCGAGGTAGTTACTGTAAAGGATGGATGAGGTTACTCGATTATTTTCTATGCTAGCGTAATAGTCCTTGCCCCAGATGAAATCTTTTCTGTATCTGTAGAGATCTATTAAATTTAGTATTTTAGTTTTCATGTTAAGTAGCTCAGTGGCTTTAATTCAAGCTTTCAAATATTTTTAATCTTATACTAAGCCTGCTAGCCTGAAAATTTATTTTCGTGATTTACTTATAAATTTTTGAACAAAAGCTTGACAATTATTTGAAATATGTATATACTGATAATTGCATCTTACAGGAGTTTCGCGAAACTCTTGTCTTATAAACAAAGGAGTTAATATATGACAGACATGCAACCTGAATACAGAATCCCTGATGTAGCTAGTGCGCGAGAAGAATTTAAAAAGAAGAATCCTCCTCTTGCTGGGCCTTCTTATGGTGTTCTTCGTACAGGTAATTCGGGGGGGGGGTTATCAATAGAGGAGCAGCAAGCAAGAAGAAAGGCGGAGATAGTTTCTGATAGAGAAGCAGCTGCTTCTATTGCTTCTCTGGGGGACTCTCTGGATCACTTGTATAGTCAGCCTCTGGTGCCTCCTGTTCTCCCTGACTCCTTTCCTGAACCACGTTATGAAGTGGTGTTTGACGAACAAGGTCGCATGGATTCGAGACCCTGCAATGGTGAGTGAAGTGATTGCTGCTGCTCTGAAAGAGACAAGATTGGGTGGTGCAACAGCGTACAATCCTATGGACATTCCATGTAAAGAGGGCTTAATTGAGACTCTTAGGGAAAAGGCAGAGAAACAAGGCGCTAGTTTTCCTAGAATCTAGGCTGAAGTTAAATTAAGAAAAAGAAGCTCATTGTATAATCTGACTACCTATGAAGCTGCCACAAAATAGCTTAAACCCTAATACTAGCCATTGATGTAGTATATAAATCAAACATGATTAAGGAAATTCAATTTCAGAATGCTTTAAGCTTAAAATCGGGGCAGCTTCATAGGTAA
>JBJTTW010000096.1:0-1318 GCA_046080385.1 bacterium | reverse complement strand
ACGCCCAAGATTAGTCCTATCCTCAGTATTCACTCTAAATGAGCTTACACGCATTAATAGATAAAATATTAACTGAAAATATTTTTCGCCTAGATTCTTCTTGGGGATTAGATCATAGGGGATGGATGCGAAGTAGGATTTAAGTAAAGAGAAAAATTTATCAAGATCATTCGCTAGAATCGCTTTAGAGATTTTAACGATTTCTATATTAGTCTGACTGTAATCTCTTTCACTATAAAGAGGTAATAAATAATCTATGACTGAAGTTCTGACTTCTTCGTTCGGCAAAGCCAGTGTGTAAATAGGATGACCATTCATCTGTATATAATTAGAAATCGTTAAATATCCAGCATCGAACATTATGGGAATCAATGGTAAAGACTCTACATCATAGGTATCAAGTACACTAAACGCTACATCTATCTCATCCTCAAAAGTATAAGCTTCACTTTTATCTCGCTTAATTAAATCAAGAAGAAAAGTTGGTGTCCCAGTGCTAAACCAATGGTTAATAAATTTATGATGCTCAAACAGAGAAAGAGTTGAATAAGGATTATATACTTTTAGTTTAGCTTCTGAAAATCTATAACCGTTATACCAAAATTTAATTCTCTCTAAAATATTTTCTCGGCTCATAGACTGCTTTTCAGCAACAGTTTCAATGTATCCGGGGAAATAATTTTCTAACTCTTCTTGCGTATAACCCAGCATAGTAGAGTATTTTTCATCCATTGAAATATTAATTAAATTATTCAAACCAGAAAAAATAGAAGTTTTAGCAAATTTACTCACCCCAGTCAAGAAAACGAATCTGAGATTAGCACCCTCAGCTTTCATGATTGCATAGAAATCATGCAATACATCTCGATTCTCCCCAGCCATTTCTGGATTAGAAACATGTTTCAGAATGGCAGCATCATATTCGTCAATTAAAACCACTGCTTGACGATTATATTTCTCATGTAATTTTCTGATTAGATTCTTGAACATAGTTCCAGCTGAGCCATCCTCTAATTCGATCTTATAAGAATCAGCATTCTCCTTTACCGCTTGTTTTAAGCCATAGCTCATTTCTTCAGCAGTATCCTTATCCACAGTAGACATATCGAATTTAATTACTGGATATTCTTCCCAAACATACTCCGAATCATAGATCCAGAATCCCTTAAACAGTTCCCTTTTATTCTTAAAAATAGCTTCTAAAGTCGATACCAGAAGCGACTTCCCGAAACGGCGTGGACGACTCAGAAAATACGCCCCAAAACCTGGTTTCAGTAATTCATAAATATGCCTAGTTTTATCTACATAAACGGCACCT
>JBJTTW010000095.1:0-1961 GCA_046080385.1 bacterium | reverse complement strand
TATTTGGGCTTTAAATATAGATTTAGATATAGAACATACACCAATTCTTGAACCACCCATGATAGAACGAATGCATGCAGATGTTTTTCAAAATACACACAGAGTTAAAGATAGTGTCAGGAAAAAAATTAAGGACATTGCGCGATGGAGATATCGGCTTAGTTGATTTTGATTCATTACATGGCAATCACTGACCACAAGCGAGAACATCATTAATCAGGCATGCCCCATTTTTTATTAGTTAGAATATAAGACGCCTGCACAACGTATAAGTTTAAGGCAGAGAAGGATGAGTAACCGCAGTGTAATTTCCAGCGATGCTGAGGATGCGACACCAGTGTCGTATGCGAGCAAGCAAAAATACAAGCTCAGCTTACTGTAATACCATTCTGGAAAATTCTTTTGAGTCCAAGCAGTCCGAAACTAGGACTGCGCAAGGGACATATAAAAGTCTTTTTCAGATTAAAATGGTATTTTGGTATAAGATACAAGGATTGCGAAGACGACGATAACGCAAAAATTATAGTTGTACATACGTCTGTAAAGGTGGTTTCGCTAGAGCTAGTCGGGGTTTTTAGGGTGGAGAGCTTGGAGTCTAATTTTTAAAAATTTTTCTCAAACCATGTTTAAAAAACCTCAAAACTGGGCACAATATCCCTATCAAATAAATTTAAAATTTCAGATGAGATTCAGGAAACTGAGTCTTTTTTTTTACGCTATCCACTCAAATTGGAGAAGAGCCTTCTTGTTTTCGTAACTAGGATGCCCTTCTAGAATTCTAAGATTACCATTTAGATCTTGTTTGGTTATTGTACGATCGGCTTCTAGAGCAGAAGCTACAGCACTCTCTATTTCCGCTGGTAAATTTATTTTAGAAATATTTTGAGAGTCCTCGCCCCAGATTGATTTTGCGATGGAAGCGTATTGTGTAGCTGAAGTCGTCGCTAAGACCATATCATAGAAGAAAGCTATTTTCGCTTCTTCGCGCATACCCATAGCCTCTTTCTCTGTATAAGCATAGTGAATCCCGCTCGGAAAGCGGATAGGGATTTTGTTTTTAATTTGCTCTAAAAACTCTAAAAGTGCTGGATTATTTTTAGCATTAACAGCATTCATACTAATATGTAATGTTACTCTTCTCGTTTATTTGATATGAAGTGTTTACTAATTCAATTCAGACAAATTTTTATTATAAAAAAATCAAATAATCAATAAGTCATCCTTTTTAGAATCTAGGAGAATATATTAGGCTTCATAAGTTTTAAGCTTAATCAAAAAATGGGCATGTTAGATGCTATTAGAAGTTTTCTTAGTTTGATACCAGGTTTAGGTGGGAAGGCAGCTCCAGTAAGAAAAGTTGCTAGGATATCCTCATATTCACCTCATTCGAGGAATGCTCTTCAAGAAATATCACAACCTGTAAATGCGAGTGGGCAGGAGACTATTTCCTTACCAGTCGGTGCGCAAGAATTTAAACAAGTATTAGATTATATGACTGAAATGAAGAAAAAACTTTTTGGTTTAGGGAAAATTCCTCCTGAAATTCGTGCGATAGCCCAAAAAATGGCAAGCGTCAGCGAAGAAGTCGCTAATAAAATGGGAGTATCACAAGAAAACTTAATTGAATTAGGTAATAAGTTTAACGAGGATATAGGACCTATGGCACTTATTAAATTTCAGGGTAGCCTCACTAAAATTATAAACTTTTACGCACAGAATTTTAACATGAGTAAAGAAGCTATGGCACTTGCCTAAATAAAAAATTGCAAGCAGAAATTGAAATTTAGCGAGATTCCTAAATAAATTTTTTTAAAATCTACTCGACTCATATATGAATAAGCTACACTAATTCACGTGGTAATTAAAATCGGTATTCTAGGATGTGGTACTGTCGGCTCTGGGCTTCTTGAGCTACTGAAGAATTATCCTGAAATTCAAGTTCAGAAAGTCGCTGTAAGAGA
>JBJTTW010000094.1:0-2761 GCA_046080385.1 bacterium | reverse complement strand
CTCTTGCAGAAGTCTCTTTATTACAACATCTCTTACTTCCATATTTACAGTAACTCATTCAATCGACAATTCCGTCAGAGCTTTACTCGTAATTTTATGAAATCTTTATTTTTTAACTAGAAGATGGGGTGAGTAATTACTGGGAACAATGTTTGGAGTTAATAATAATGGATAGAATTACAGCTAAGCAAGGAATACATTTACCGCATGAGACTTCTGATTTTAGTAAAGAGATGGCACTAACGGATGAATCACCTTTCCGGACACTTACTAGAGAGCAAGTTGCAGAATTATGCTCTTCTGGCGATACTTCTAAAACAAGTAAAATACTGGCTGATGGTAAAATCCAGCGACAATATGGCAAGCGAGATGATGGTTCTACTTATATCTGTGAATCTCATCCTGGAAGAGGTTATTATCAGAGATTAATGACAATAGATGGAAATTCCTCTGAAGTTCAATCTATTACTGAGTTACTACAGGCAGAGAATTTGAGCGTGAAACGTAATTTTTCAGGAAAAAATTCTATCAGTCTTAATTCAGAGTCGATAGAACCTTTTGATAATTATCATCCAAAAGAAGAACGCCGATATTCTTTAAACCAAGATGGTCACACTGTTTCACTCATTGAGCAGGATTTATTTGATGGTTTAATAAAAATTAAGCATGATCCCACATTTAAATCTAAGGAAGTTAAGATAGGTGATGAAATTTATAAGATTGATTTAAACCCTGAACAAACAACATCATATAAAATCCCTTCCCCTAAGGGCGAATCACAAGATTTTGAAATAACAGTATTTAAACCTATGGATTATTCTAATATTCCAGATCAAGAAATTTCTCCACAGATGAAAGTGAGATTTAATGATAAGGGTGAAATTAATGTATACAATGCAGATGATAAGTTATTGACGAAATATACTTCTCAAGGTGATCGTATAGATTATGATCTGACTGGAAACATAAATATGGTCATTGCTAAAAATGGTACTTTGTATCAGTTTCAGGAATCCCAACCTTACAATAAATCAAAAGCAGATGGGGTATTTATTGCTTATGAGCATAATTCAGAAGAGGCTGCTAAAAAAGTCTTTAAAACTGGACCTGGTCGAGATATTGCGATTTATGATGAAAAAAATGGTAAAGCTGTCATCACAGCAGACACCTCTGAGCTTTAATCTCAGCAGAAAGATAATCTAAACGACTGCTAGAAAGCGGATGAGTACTAAAATATTCCTGCAATTTTCCTGCATTCTCTAATTTAGACATCTTTTCAAAAAACTCTAACTTCCCCGGAATATTGCAGTAGAGCTTATTTACTAAGTTTATACCGAACATATCTGCGTCTTTTTCTGTCTCCCCGCTGTAGTGCAGGCCACCCGCATAGCTGATCGCACTCACTATGCGATTATCTTTAAATATATAATGCTTGATTAAAGCAGAGCCATTCTGGCTTATAAGACTTTTTATTAAATGCTTTCTCTCTAGATGTCCTAATTCATGGGCAAGAACCATAGCTAGAGCTGATTCACTATTTACCGTTTTAATTAATTCAGTATTAACTACTATTCTACGCCCTAATGTAGCAAAGGCATTTATATCTTTTGATTCGACTACTTCTATAGTGTAGTCTTTAGGTGATTTACCGATAGTCGTTATAAAAGCATTAAACATATTTTGTATTCTTTTTTGCTCTGCTGCGATATCAATAGTCTTTGAGGCTGTAGCTGAAAGCTTTTCCGTGACAGTGTTATCGTTCGCTTTGGCTGCTAAAGTTAATAAACTGGTAAGAATAAAGATGTAAATTAATTTATTTTTTAAATTCAGCATTCAGCTTTTATTATATTATGCGACTATTACAGAATTCCAAGAACTTGTATTTGTTCAGCTACACGTCCTTTGATAGCAGTGGTGCGGTTATTGATGTGCTGTGGCTACTGCCTTCTAGCTCACAGCTGCTATTGTATGTCCAATAGTTTGTTTATGTTTAGGCTTATCGTCTCTTATTGAAATTCTAAGATCAAAATGTAACCTTTGGCACTCTGGGAGTAATTTCTCTGAAATTTTTTCTATAGAACTTACTAAAGTAGACCATTTACCTGAAACGTTAGTGCCGAAAGCATGTGGTTTTACTTCATCAAAACCAGCTCTCGACATTATTTCCACAGCTTTTCTTATCTCCGCTCTAGTTGAAGTATTCGAAGAACCCATAGGGGTCAAACATATATCAGCATTAACATGCCGCTTACTAAAACTATTTACAGGTTTAGATGAGTTTAAAACTGGCGATAAAAAGCCAAAAATTTTTTCAAGCATTATTTTCCCTCCGCTGGCATTATCCAGATCAGGTTATAAGGGTCCCGTAGCCTACTACGATCTCAGTCGAGTTATTTCTCAACACCCCAGTAACATTTAGGATTTTAACATAGAGATACAGCATAGCTCTATTTTTTCCAAGCAAATAAAAAGCTATGATAGTTTAAATGAATTTTAAGGCAATAAATCTTTTTGAGCTTACATTAAATGGATTAAGGGATATGGGTTTCCAGTCTATGACACCAGTTCAAGAAAAAGCTATTCCATTAATGCTTAAGATGAAGGATATTACAGTTCAAGCTGAAACTGGAACTGGTAAGACCGCAGCTTTTGCGATACCTGTCATAGAAAGAATAATTAAAGAGACGGTAGATATTCAGGCTTTAGTATTATGTCCTACTCGTGAGCTTACTATTCAAGTAGCGGAGCATTTTAATTTACT
>JBJTTW010000093.1:0-1197 GCA_046080385.1 bacterium | reverse complement strand
AGAGAATGATACAGATATTTATATTTTTGAATTTAAAGTAGACCAGCCTGCTAGAGTAGCTTTAGATCAGATTAAGACTAAGAAATACTATGAAAAATATGAAAACATTTCAGTTGTTCCATCATCGCTGAAAACCAGTCTAGATGATAGGCTTGGAATTAAAAAGATACATTTAGTGGGAATTAGTTTTAGTAGTGCGGAGCGTAATATTAGTGAGTATTTAGTGGAGGAGTATAATTAGCAAACTTTTTTAACTGAGCTAATTAAATCTCATGATCCAGATTTACAGAAATTTGAGTCAGAGATTAGATAGTATGAATGGATTTATGAAGTAGACGTGACTCCGAAAATGGCGTACAAAATTTATTCTTACAGGATCTAGTGCTCGTAAGCTTAAACGTGGAGGAGCTAATTTGCTTGCTGGTAGAGCCTTTGTTTATAATCTATATCCTTTTAGTTTTTTTTGAGCTTAATAGTCTTTCATTAAAATATCTGACTACCTATGAAGCTGCCACAAAATAGCTTAAACCCTAATACTAGCCATTGATGTAGTATATAAATCAAACATGATTAAGGAAATTCAATTTCAGAATGCTTTAAGTTTAAAATCGGGGCAGCTTCATAGGTAATCAAATTAAAATAAGTGCTGGAGTGGGGTCTACTGCCAAAAATATTCCACCTCAGATCTAATACCAAAATACCATTTTAATCTGAAAAAGACTTTTATATGTCCCTTGCGCAGTCCTAGTTTCGGACTGCTTGGACTCAAAAGAATTTTCCAGAATGGTATAAAGACGAGAAAACTAGATTTTTACAAAGTTACGCTAATCGGTTTTAATTTAAATACATTAGCTAAACTTAGTGAAGATTTTAATGCAGCTTCTAGCTTGGGTTCTGAAGCACTTTGCTTTTCTAATGATGACTGTAAGCGAAAGCTTGCTAATGGTGTGATGGTTTATCCTTGGCTGGAGGGGCTGAGGAAGTTTTTTTTGAAGGGTAATTAGGGAGGATAGGGAAGGGGTGAATGCTGTGAGAGAATTAACCATTATCACCTCACTGAAGTTTCTAAAATCCTCTCAAAATGACATGATTATGGCTTTTTCAATGATGGCACTGTTGCCGAACGAACAAGTTCAAGGCTGAGGAGGACGAATGACCGCAGTGTACTGCGGGTACATGAGGATCATGAGGACGACG
>JBJTTW010000092.1:0-2969 GCA_046080385.1 bacterium | reverse complement strand
TTTTGAATCCTTTGACGAGTATGATAATTTTCTTAAAAAGGTTAGAACAAGGCTAGATGTATGCTCTAGCTCAAAACATTTACTAATAGAGCAAAGAAGCTTTCTCGAAAATTCAGATGTGAGTTATATCTATTACCAGCTACCGAGTTCAGAAAAACCTATTTTAGTGAAAACTTTAATGGATCTCAGACCTGCGATAGAAAACATTCTGTTGAATTTTCAAAACTCAAAAGAACATATGCCAGGTAATCTCTATGTCGAAGGTGGCTTTATAGGAGCAGCTTTCTCTGAAACAAATAACTCCGCCCTAGAACTTTATAGAGTTAAAAAAATCATTACCTTGATAAAAGAAGGCATGAACGTAGAACATATAAATTTATATCAAAAAGTCTTCGAATCACAAATACGCTTAAATAAAATGCTCACTAAAGCCATTCAAGAATTCGGCACAGATTCCTTTCAAGCACAGCTTTACAGCGCTCAAGTAGAAGCTGGCAGACTCGCTAAAAAATATATAGAAGAGATACATCAAGTCACACAGTCTAAATTAATACTGGATATTGAGCAAGCAAACACTTGGTTTAAAAACGGAAAACCTTCTCACAATCACCCTCTACATCGTGAAAACCCAGAGAATTTTCTTACTGAAATTCGCATAGATTTCCTTGAAACTAAAAGCATAGAAAACATTACCGCCCTGTATAATGACAAAAACTCTAAATACACGAAAGCCTTACGCAAAGTAAGTAACAAGCAAAAGCTCATAGAAAGATTTATTAATTTCGACAGAAATTCTACTATTGATGAAAGTGAATTAATTAGAATTTTAGTTTTACTGCACAAGGGTTCTGGTTCACTAAGCAAGAATATAGACACCGCCACCGTTAAAGAAGCATTACAGAACATCGGCATTAGTAGTTCATATTTAGAAGAGCTAGAAAAATTAACCCTGCAAGTTACCAAAATGGATATGCAGATTAGCTTTGATAAAGTATCAAGCTCTTTTTTAAATTTAGAAGCTGGGATAGAAGCCATAAAATTAAGACAATATGTCGCCATATATTTAAATAGCGCTGATATACCACTGAGCTTAAACAAGCAAGAGAAAAGCTCAATAAAAAACCACGAATTAATCTTCAATCAAAGCTTTCTTAAAAATATCTTCAAGGCACAAAACTGTGAAGAACTTATCATTACTGCTTTTGAAAAACACTTCGAACAAAAAGCAGGCCAAAATTCAGAATCAATCGATCAACTAATAGAGTTTTTTATTCAACATGAACAAAATTTTGGCATAAGCACCGCCCTAGTAAAGCTCAGAGAGATAGTAGTAAAAATTTACTTCTTGACACATCGACTAAACTCACAGAGTCTCTATCAAAAAGTTACAAAAGAAAAATTTTTCCACCATGATGAGTTTTTTAAACTAGCAAGTAATCCTCTAAAACAGATGGAGGCATTTCAAAAATACCGATATCTTACATGGGCTCAAAAACTCACAGAAGGCTTTACTAAAGCTGATGACTCACTTCTAGAATTATTAATCACAAATAGATTGAATTTAAAAACAGCTCTACTGAGCTTAACTTATCTATCTAAGCTGAGTTCAAGCAGATACCAATTAATCCAAACGCTGAGTTCTTTTAACAAAAGCGAAGAAGAAGGGCACCTGCAAGCAATAGAAAAAAGTTTTTTTGAAAATTTCAAAAATGAAAGTAATATTTTTGCGATTCTCGCTCGGGGAGGCAGTTTTCAAGACATTCAAGCGATGGATAATTTAGGTTCACTTATAGAAACATTATATTTAAATATCAGTAACTGCAAACAACGAGAATCTTTATCCAATGCCACTCTTGCAGAACTTGGAGTTCACGGGCAGTACCCTAATGAGAATTCTGGAGCACATAGACTATCTAGGCAACAGTATTATTCAATGTGGGGAGTCCGTAGTGGACTTTATCATAATTTAAATAAACTTAAAGACAAAGACGTTCATTTTTTAAAAGAACAATCTCAAAGACTTTTACATATAGGCGATCAACTACAAAAAGTAGTGCAAGAGACAAATCACGATAAATGGACAGGGTATATTTTTGAAAACCTTGACTATCAGATACTTGAACAAAAATGGTTTCAAAAGATCAGCTTGATCAATGATTTTCTGAGAGGTTCAAGCGAATTAAAAGAAGCCTTAGATTTATTTGGCGTGTGTGATAAAGGATATAAATTCGATAAGCTAAAAGCCGAAAGGCTTTTAAGCGACTTTAAAACTGCTTTTATTAAAACATTTGACTCTGAGCATGAAAGTGAATCATTAGGCATCTTTGACTTAAACGAGGATCAAAAGCTTGACAGTAAAGATTTCAAAGAACTTTACCGCGTTATTTGTTTTCGCTTCGATGAGCTGAAGCAGAACCGTGATCCAGTCTTTAAAATTCTAATCTTTAATCTAATCCTTCTTAATAAAGCTAACTATTATGAATCATTAAAAACAAAATTCTCACGTTACTCTGAGCAAGAACGTTTCATTTTTTCTGAAATAGAAAGCTTCTTCTATCTCATTAGCTCAAAATTAGACACACTTGCTTTTAAGGTAGCTCAAACCTCTATAAAATTAGATATTAACGATTACTTAAATAATTTAAATAAGAAAATTAAGGATTTAGAGGAGAATTTAGAATTTCACAAGACTTACCAGAAGGAATTACTGGATTTCCTTAACTTAAACTTAGTATCTTAACTACTGTCAACTCCCCGATTTACAACTTAATAAATTAAACTTTTAGGAATCATAGTATTAATTTAATTAAGCAGTTTTTTGATAATATATAGCAAGGAACTCGTTTGGGCTAGCTTTAAGGGCAGTATGTATTCTTTCGTTATTGTAATAATCAATAGTTTCTCTTAGCCTAGAAACCACCTCACCAACGCTGCTAGAGCAAGATATATCTCCTAAGTCTTCTTTGAAT
>JBJTTW010000091.1:0-2658 GCA_046080385.1 bacterium | reverse complement strand
TACACACGGAAAGCCCTTTAAAAGATTTTTAATATGTGAACTAATCGATCTTTTTAAATGATCAGGCATATATAAAGTTTAACTTTGAAAATGCCTGATGTAAATCCTTGTCAAAATTTTAGTTATCGCAGCTTTAAAGTTATAGGAAGTTAATTTATGGTTACTATTAGTATCGCACATGCTAAAAAAATCATTTCGGTTTTATCTAAGCTAGGTGAGGATAAGTATTCTGAGATAGCGTCGGAGACTGATTTTAACAAAAAAGCTCAGTTCTTGAAAACTGCTATCGGACCAAGAATGCAGGATTTAGAGCCAGATCAGGTTGAATTGAAAGATACTGATGGTGATGGGAAGATTAGTAAAGATGAATTGTTTGCTAGTTTGAATGCTTATTTAAAAGAAAACAATAATGGCAAGAAAGAGCTTACAGAGCAGCAAAAAGCTTACATATGGAAGAGGACAGTTAACGTAGTTGAAGATCCAGGGGGAGATGGTGCTGGTGTGGCTTCTAGTGCTGCTGTTACTGCTACTACTCCTTCTACTTCTACTACTAATGTTTCTCCTGGCAATCCTTCTAATAATGGCTCTAATGCTGTTGCCGATTCTGGCAGTAATAATGACACCACAGCACCGACACTAAGCTCTAGCAGCCCAAGTAATGGTGCTACAGATATAGCCAAAAATTCTAATATAGATCTTACTTTTAGTGAAAACATTAGATTAGTTGACCCTAAGAAAGTAAAGCTTGTTAAGAAATCTGGTGATACTTCTGGTGACACTGAGGTGGAAATCACTAGATCTGTAGAGGGTGGTAAGACTTTGAGGATGAAGCCTCAAGCGGCTTTGGATGATAGTACAGAATACTATGTGAAGATAGAGTCTGGTGCTATAACGGATACTAGTAAAAATCAAAATGCTTATGCTGGTATAACTGCTGATACAGGCTTAAGTTTTACTACAGGAACTACAACCCTAACTTCTGAACAGCAGCCAGCGGTAAATAAAGCGCCTGCTGCAACAAATAATCCAGTATCAGCTTCAGGAGTAGCACCATCAGGCTCTAACAGTTTTAATACAGAAGTCACTAAGCTGAATTTAGATGCTGATGATACCAAGCAGTCAAATGACGAGAAGAAATTAGGGCAATATATGAACTTAAGATACGGCTTAGATTTACTAGAGAGTAAAGAAGATGTGCATGTGGCCTTAGGTGGTGATGAGGAGAGCTATGTTAATGCTGCTCTTGAAAGTTTGAAACAATCTACTCTTCCTGATTCTCAGATAGATAATTATATTCCTGATGAGTATGAAGATGGAAAAACACCAACTAGCCCTCAAGGCTTTGTTTTAAAACAGGCTATAGAAGAGTACAAGAAAATTGATAAAAAACTAACTGAAATAGCTGAAGCTGCAAGAGATAAAAAAATAGATCAGATGGACCCGGGTGAAAAAGCAGCCTTGATTAAAGTCTTTGAAAACTATCAGGAAAAATTTACTAAATTAAAAGATGGTATTACTGAAGATAAGCTGAAAAAATATTTAACTGATAATTATGATACTTTGAATGGTTTAGGAATAGATGATTTTCCTGAGACTGATGATAGAAATAGTGATATAACGACCATTAATGGAAAAAATAAGGAGGAGTTAATTACTTTATCTGTGGCTGCAAGAAACAAGCTCAATGAAAAGATTTCGGAGGAATTTGAAAAGATCACTATTAGCCCAAATGATAAAAAAGCTTTTCTTAAAAAATATACTGATATAGATTTTAGTGATTCAGGAAAGAGTATAGAGTTTATAAAGGGTCTCACTGATAAGGAATTGCTTCTTTTCAATAACTGGACTGGAGATGGTAGTTTTTATTCTAGAGATTTTATAATTAGGGAATTATCTCAGCATAAATTAAGTTTGGATAAATATTTCGGATTTCATACTTCAAGCTTGTCTGATGATGCAGATTTAATGTCTTTTACGGATAGAGATAATCTTCTGAAAAAATATGATCCAAAAAATACAGACCTCAATCAGAATACGCAATTTATTAAGGGATTAACACCAGTAGAGCTAGTTTTATTGAATTCTTCTTCAGGCTTTGTTTCCAAGCAATCTCTGCTAAGTGAATTAAATAAGCCAGCTAATCAAGGGAAGCCTCTCGATGAGATTTTTGGTACTGGTATTCTGTCAGGCTATTTAGAGGCGCTGAAATTAAAGCCCCTTAACGAAATCAATAACATCGTAAATGATCCTCAAATAAAAGCAGCTTTGAAGAAAAATACAGCTCCTCTTGAGATTGGTGCAGGTTTTAAATATTCAAAAGATAGTATTAATGGTGAATTGTATCGTTTAGGTCGTAGTTATTTAGTAGATTTCGGTGAAGGAAAAGCTAAATTTTATAAAAATCAAAATGAAATTTTGGGTTTGCCAGAAAGCTCAAAAAAGAATTATTTTCGGAGATTAGCTGAGGAGAATAAGAATACTTCTCTTGATTTGGGATATGATCTAAGGGCTGGGAGTAGGGCTGTCTCATTCTAAAAATCACGAGATTTTAGGAAATTTTTGAAAGATAATTTGTTCTCTAAAGTCATCATTCCATCCAGAGACCTGTCTTTTGCCGATGAGGTTGTATTTAGAGCCATCAAGTTTAATGAGATTAAG
>JBJTTW010000090.1:0-2555 GCA_046080385.1 bacterium | reverse complement strand
TTTAAACCCAGTGCACCTATCTCTGAAACCTTACGATCTAATAAATCATTGGTGATTTTAACTAATTCAGGGAAATCTTTTCTTGTGAAGTCTTTTTTTACGACGCTTAACTTAAATTCTGCCGGAAAAAAACTAAAAACAATATCATTTCGTCTCGCAGTAAACTCTTGTGGTAAAACGGTTTTAAGCTGCTCTATAACAAAGGGACTAGGTTTTTGCTCACCATCTATCTTAATCTCTTCTTCTGTTACATCATACCTACTAATAATATTTCCTCGTTTTAAATCATTAAGTAAGGCATCTTTATTTAGATAAATATAATCAGTGACAATAATAGTTGCTATTTGACTTAAAGGCTCAAATTGCAAATTGTTTTTCTCCATTCCCTCATTATAATTGATACGAATATAATCAGAAAATGTTAAGTATTAATATGTGGTAAACCACAGTAAAAAGTAAAATATTTTGCAAAACAAAATCCGTTTAGATCAATTAATTTTTGAACTCGGCTATTTCGATAGCAAAGAGAAAGCGCGCTCAGCGATTATTCAGGGCTGCATTAAAATCGCAGGAAAGCTTATAGATAAAGCTGGTCATCAAATTAATAGTGAAAAGTTTTATACAGAATTAGATGCTAATCCGAGTTATATAGAAGTCGATGATAAGTTACAGAAATACGTTAGCCGAGGGGCTTTTAAGCTAGAGGCGGCTTTTAAAACTTTTGGTTTAGATTTTCACGAAGCAATAGTTTTAGATATAGGTGCTTCTACAGGAGGTTTTACGGATTTTACGCTGCAGCATGGTGCTAAAAAGGTTTTAGCCTTAGATGTAGGAAAAGGACAGCTACATTATAAATTACAGCATGACTCTCGGGTAGTGAATTTAGAGGGCATTAATTTTAGGAATTTTAGTTTAGAGGATTTAATTAGGGTTTTGGACGGTGTTTCATTAGATTTCATAGTCTCTGATTTATCTTTTATCTCACTTACTAAAGTCTCTGACAGGATTTTAGAAATAGCTAAACATTTTAACCCAAGAATCATATTACTTTTAAAACCTCAGTTCGAGGCTAGTAAAGAAATCGCAGATAAATTTAGGGGAATTATTACTGATGAAAAGATTAGAGATGAAATTATAAAAGATCTGCTTGAGAAGCTTTCTAAATCGGGGCTTCAACTCAAACAGATGATAGAATCACCGATTAAAGGTACTAAGGGGAATGTGGAGTATTTAGCGGAGTTTGGGATTGGTGAGTTAAGTCATTAAATTTCAGGATCACTTTATCAGATAATTATTTCAATATGCTTAAAATAACACTACTCATCAAATATTGATGCTAGGGGGGGGGAAATTCGAGATTCCTTTTACATCAACCCCAATCAAAGAATGCATTTGGAATTGAAATAATGAGCTAACAAAAAATGGTGGAGGCGGAGGGGAACTGCCCCCCTCGTCCGAAAATCCGTCCTGATGAAGATACTACAAGTTTAGTCTATGAATCTAGGTTTATGCCGTTCCTGTGATCACAGACAATCAACGGGTTCTTGAACTTAATCTTTATCTTCCTGCCAAATTCAATAAAATTCAGAAAGATGCACTTACCAAGTCTTGTGCCCCACTCAGATAACTCGGTAAGCCAATACCTGAGTAGGGACGTGAACCACAGTTTGTCGGGTTCTGACTACGCAACTAGCGCAGTAACAGTTGCTACTTTTTCAGAAGCAACCATTTCTTCTACGTCGAATTCTTTAGCACTTATTTTTTGCATTGGTTTTTACAAGGTCCTCTGCATCCTTGACCTGCACTTCAAAATTCTGTTTCTCCGTCAAAGCTAATACGCCCCCATAATGGTCTTGTGCACGACACAAGAAAAATGAGAATATTTTAGTGATTTCACGAAAATGCTAGTTTTCAGTTTACTGGATTAGTAATTCTATCATTCCACATTATTTTAGTGCGAATTATGCAATTAAAAACTTTCTTGTCGAATTACTACGAAATTCACTCATAGAGCAGATGAAATTAAATAATGAGCTAGACCCTCGTCGCATAAATACTCAAGTACTTTTTAAAAATCTAAATCGAAACAGGGATTTTCTAAAAATAAAATTCTCAGAGAACCTTCAATCAATATATGAAATTCCTAAATCCTTTAAAGAAGCTTCTCTTGGTAAAAAAATCTTTGATAGCGAATCAATCGGTAACCTATCAAGCTTTCTTGGATATATGTTTCTAAAAGTACCTATTCAAAACGAGCTTGAGCATGCGATGCACATGCAAGAAGAATTAAGGACACCTTTTAGAGAAATTGCCTATTTAATTTCAAACTGCATAATGCCTGTTAATTAAGCAATCGTCTTAGAAGTCAAGTATTTTTTAAATAATTTGAATAATTTTGGTCCCATTTAGACTGTTTTTTGAGCATAGCGTTTAGAATCAGTAGTATTTTTCTCATCGCAGCGACAATAGCAACTTTTTTAGGTTTCCCATTAGAACAAAGTTTCAGATAGTATTTCTGAATAATCGGGTTATGCCGTATGGCAACTAAAGTAACC
>JBJTTW010000089.1:0-2026 GCA_046080385.1 bacterium | reverse complement strand
AAGAAACTTTTTTGGGAGATCTTTTTTTCTAGAGATTTAGAGTTTAAAAAATTAGCTAATTCATCTATTTATCCACATAGCAGAAGAGTTGAGAGTGGTGATTTGTTGGATCAAGTCAATAATTACATGATTAAATTTTTTAATCATTTTTTTGATGAGGGCATAGCTGTATGGCATATGCCTAATAGAGAAAAAGGTTTTTATGCTGCATGGAAAGCACTCGCTCTTTATGACTCTGATTTAAAACTTGATAAACATTTACGGGAATGGTTTAATCAGCTTCCAGATTGTCCAGAAAAGGCTTTAATTGTTTTACTTGATTCTCTAGGTGTGAAAAGAGAGGACTGGGAAGAGTATTTAAAAGCTAGTTTAGCAGCTCTTCCGGGTTGGGCTTCATTTATAAAATGGCGTCATCTATATGCTCATATTCCAGAGTATAAAAAGTATCCAGCTTCTAAATTAGAGTATTTAGCTGTGAGACTCTGCGTTGAAGCTATTTTTCTTTTTGATTATTTTAGAGTTAATAATATTCAGCTAACTTGTTTTGAGGAATTAGAAAAGCTTTTAGGGAAGCAGGTTTTAACTAAAAAATTTAAATCCCCAGAGGAATTGGAGCGTGAAAGATATTTATTTACAGACGAAAAATTGAAAACTACGCTTAGTAACCTTTATTATGCTGACTTTTCTTTAGTTTCTACAGAAGAACTCGCTTTAATAAGAGCTCCACTAAATATTTTTTTAGAAAGAGAACCGATGATATGGCTTGCTGCTTGGGAAGACAGTTTTCAGAAGCCTATTATTGATGATATTTATAGAAATCACAGAAAATTTTTAGTGGACGGTAAATCTATTCTGAGTAATTCTTCATCACTTTTTTTGAATTTATCTAAGTCTAAGCAGCTTGCTCAAATGGTTTTTTGTATAGATGTTAGATCAGAAGGCATAAGACGCTGTATTGAAGCTGATTCTAGAATTGAGACATTAGGCTTTGCTGGCTTTTTTGGTTTGCCGATAAGCTATAAAGAATATGATTCTGCTGAATTTAAAGATGCTTGCCCAGTATTAATTAAGCCTAAACACTTTATTGATGAGCAAGTGCACAGTTCTTGCTCACATAAGCTTGAGCAGCATGAATATTCTAATTCATTACTGAAAACGATTTTTAATGTCTATAAGGCTTTAAAAGCTAATATCGCATCTGCGTTTATATTCGCTGAAGCTTCTGGACCACTGTATATGCTTAGTATGATGATTAGGACTTTAACCCCTTCTCTAAATGCTTTACTAAGCAGGATCTCAGCTGCGATTAAACCTAAAATCTCCTTTGAGCCTATGCTTGATGTAAAAGATACAGTAATAAATGCTAGAAGTACTGCTGATGAAGATCTTAGTAGCACTGAAGTGAAACATATGTTTACGGGATTAGCTAAAAAAGAACAGCTGCTCTTCTCTGAAATGGCTTTAAGGCTAATGGGTTTAACGCAGAATTTCGCTCCTTTAGTGGTTTTCTCAGGGCATGGAAGCACTACTGAGAATAATCCTTACGCTTCTGCTTTAGACTGTGGAGCCTGTGCTGGTAATCATGGGGGCGTGAATGCTAAAGCTTTAGCGAAGATTTTAAATAAGCATGAGATTAGAATAGAGCTTGCTAAAAGAGGAATTAATATCCCAGATTCTACATTATTTATAGGTGCTGAGCATAATACCACTACTGATGATTTTGAGTTTTATGATTATGAGCTGAATACAGATGAGCAAAGAACTCTTCTTGCTGAGTTGAAAGAGTCATTATTACAGGCTAAGAAAGAGAATAATGCTATTAGGCAGCTTAGTTTCTTGTCGCCAAGAGATTTCTCTGATAGTGGGACTGCTCACAAACGAACAAGTTCAAGGCTGAGGAGGACGAATGACCGCAGTGCAATTTCCAGCGATGCCGAGGATGCGACACCAGTGTCGTATGCGAGCAAGCGGAAATACAAGCTCCGCTTACTAGGTGTGCATGAGGATCATGAGGACGACGAAAACG
>JBJTTW010000088.1:0-14320 GCA_046080385.1 bacterium | reverse complement strand
TAGTCTTTCTGAGCTTCATAATCAAAAGATTTTTTTGAAACTAAAACTGGGGAAGAAAACGAATAAGATCCAGATTGTATACCGAAATTCTCACCACCCTCTATAATAGAGTAGCTATATTGACTATTAATAACATTAGATCGTAAAGTCCCAATTTCAGTTCCGATGGCTAAATTTTCTTGAATCGAATCACGAGATAGAATTAAATAAATGGAACTATCATTAGGATCAAAGATACCACTAACATCTTTAACCTTTACTATTATTTCTGAGTCGAAAAACTTCCCATCAGGCGATGTAGCACGCACTATCAACTTATACGAAGGCTTAGCTTCGTAATCTAATTTTTTAGCAGCGTATAAGCCATTATTCTTGATTTGAAAGCTATCGGAATCACCTCCAACCAAGGTATATTTATATTTGTAACGATAAGAATTGCCACCTGTCACAGAGAGATAACCGACCAAATCTCCAGCTCCAAAAATCTCACTAACAGTATCACTACTAATTTCTAGCTTACCCGTTAGCGGTGACGGTGTTACTAAATAATTTTGATATTCATTGACCATCTTAGATAAATCTAAAACCCCAACCCCAGTAGAAAAAGTCTGACCACTAGCGTTGAAAGAATTACTTGTATTTTTCAGAACGTTTAAGACTGATTCAAAGTTTATATCAGGTTTTAAAGACTTTAGCATAGCCACTGCTGATGCAACCATTGGAGAAGAGAAAGACGTACCCTGAGAGTTCATATAAGCGTGCTTTAAATCATTTTCGTAAGTCACCCAAGTATGCGATGGCCTTTCCTTGTAGATTGCTTGAGCTGTGGAAACCGTACTAACGATATTCTCTCCAGGAGCTAAGACGTCTACAGTAGTTCCGTAATTAGAAAAAGAAGAAAGAGTATTATTAAAATTTACAGACCCGACAGAAATTACACCGTCATAAGTATGAGGGTATTTACGGGAAGCTAATGATGCATCACGACCATCATTACCGGCAGAACAAACAACAATCACATCATTAGCCACGGCATAAGCCAAGCTATTTTTAATAGAGGAAGAATCCTGTAACCAAGTTGAGGATATATTAATAACATCAGCACCTTTATTTACGGCGTATTCAATATAATCTGCCATCTGGATGAGTGTTACTTGATATGACCCATGACTTGTAACTAAATTAAGGATTTTAGAGCTAGGTACTATTCCAGCTAAGCCTTTACCATTATCTTTTTCAGCAGCTATTATCCCCGCAATAAAAGTCCCATGGCCATAATCATCTTCTGAATAAATAATCGTCGAATATGGCAATTCTTCATCAAGAAAATCCCTGCCAATTGACCCTGTTATCAGTTCTCCGGTAATAACCCCAGTCTGCCCCGAGATAGTAATAACACCATCTTGATTATTATCCATGTCTAAAACATTGACTAATCCATCTCCATTAAGATCAGAGACTTTAGTGTTATCAACCCATATTTGCTTAGTCAGATCTGGATGATTAACTAATATCCCACTATCAATAACTGCGACTATTGTATTAGCACCAGTGGTCTTAGTCCAAGCTTCCCGAGCTTTAATGGTATCTAAGTGCCAAGATTCCTTGTAAAGCTTATTCCAAAAGGAACCATCAGAGCCTAACAAAGGATCTACAACGTCAAAGTGAATATCTAAAGGCTCATCTTTTTCAACATACTCAAACAAACCAGAAGAGGAAAGCTCTTTTAATAACTTATCGGGATCACAAGCATCATCGCAATTAATTCTATAGACATTATCTAGCCCCTTCTCTGCTAATTTTTTCTCTAAAGTATTTGAAGAAATATTTTTCTTTAATAGAAGCTTTGAGGCTTTTGCTGAAGTATAGACTGGTATTAACTTAAAACCATTAGTACTAGAAGTAGGCGTATTTTTTTTTAACTTTGCATAAGATAAGCTGTCGAAATATGCGGATCTACTGGTGCTGTCTTTAAATTTAACTTCAATGTTTACAGAAGCCTGTGCTGCAATGGGCAAAACACAAAGTACCACAAATAAAACAAGCTTACTAAAAACGCTCTTAATAGACAACATAATATCCCCCCTATTATAATAAAATAGTTACAATATTGTAAAGTAATTGCTTATCAAGATTTGATAGATAATCAAATTGAAACTTTTAACATTACTATGTTAAAATTCCACTACTATGTTAAAATTCCACTCATGATTAGATTTTTTAATAATTTCTTACTTATCTGCGTTCTGGTTTTTTCTTTGAATTCTTGTGCCACCATATTTGGCAACTCTAGGAAAAGCGAGATTACAGTAGAGTCTGATCAGCCTTTACAAATTAAATTAAAATCTAGCAAAGGTTTAGAAATTAATAAAACAACACCTTTTACAACAGCATTAGAAAGAGGCTCTACTTATGTTTTGAGTGTTCAGTCTAATCAATTTAAATCAGAGGATATTTTAATAGATAAGAAAATCCGTGGTCTTGCTTTTTTAAACCTTATTTTCCCTTTACCATGGATAGTAGATTTTGTTAGTGGCAACGCTTGGACTCATGATAAACACTATGTTTATGTTAATACGGCCGACCTTCAGAGAATAAAGTCACAGCTTAGTGGTGAGAAGAAGGATTTAGTTGCTGATATTAAGATTCTAATTGAAGGTAGAGAGGAAGGCTTAGAAAAAGCTACTCTAAAAATTCACAGAAAACTCAAATTCCACAGAGTTTAATTTTAATATGCTTGTATAATATCTTTTAATTATGAGAGTTTTTTGTTCATTTATCTGTTCTCTAATGATGCTTTTCAGCTTTACTTTTACTTCCTATGTAAAAGCATCAGAAGTGGAAGTTTCTCTTAGAAAGATTAATCCTAAGGGCTACTTAAAGAAAAAATATGTCGTTTATGAATTTACATTCGATAATAAAACATCAGACGAACTTAGTCTTGCTAATATAAATTTCAGTTCTGATGAGTCAGTGGATACAGCCACTCAGGATTCTAGGTCAGTAGCCCAAGCCGCTCTTGGTGCTACTTGGGCTACTGCTGGTCTATTGTGGTTTACATTGATAGTGCCTGCTTATGCTATTATTGCCACACCAATAATCTTAATTAGAAGATCTACGACTAGAGCTAAGACAGACAAAGAATTAGAACAGTTTTCTAAATTAAAACCAAGAAATTTAAAAATATCACCTAATCAATCAGATAAAGTAATAGCAGTTTTCCCAAAAGACTTTACCAGAACAGATTTGACATTTAATTATTCTTCAAAGTTAGGTCTTAAATCTTATAATCAAAAGTTTACTTTCTCTGAAGTTAATTACTGATAAAAAATCTATTAAGTTGTATCATGTAAACTATGTCAACAAAAAGCTTCCCATGGGTTTTAATATTTTTATTAACTATTGCAAATCCTAGTTTTGCAGGTATTAAATTTCAGGAGATCCCAATCACAAACCTAGATTCACATAAGTACCCAATATACAACGATGTGCTTGATTATAAGAAGGAAGCGAAAAAATTCAGCGATAGCATTTATTCAATTGATCTAGATATTAATGGTAAGCACCGTATAAATTTTGGTGATCAATTACAAAGCCAAGAGATAGCTGTGATACAAAAAAATAAATTTGTCCAGCTTGAAATTCAGGATGGTTCAAAAGAACTCTGTAAACTAAAAATCCTTGAATCTGTTAAAGACGTATATTTAATCAATAAAAATATTAAAGAAATTCCTTCTGGTTTCGCTTTAGCGCAGGTCAGGGACGTTATTCTAGTGGGATCAGCAAAAGAAATAGAAAAAAATAATATTTACGTAGTGCTTAGTAAATCTAGTAACAATTCAGTTCAATATTTTCTAGCGCAATTTAAATCTGGAAAAAATGCCCATGATTTTCTAACAAAACTTGGTTTAAAAAAAGGTGATACTGTTCATATCAGAGAGGACCTGCTCTCTCCAGACATAGATTTTCTTGTTGATAGTGACAGCTACATCTCTGCTGTAACAAGAATTTCAGCTGCGAATAATGACTCAAATCAGATCTCAGACATTGAATTAAAAGATTCGATCGTTAAAGCAATGATTTTCAATTCGATTTTCCAAAAACGCTAAGAACTAACTCCATATTAAAATCAAAAATGCTAAAAATTGAAAATTTCCTTCATAGTCCAATTCAGTTTTATACACTTCTAGTTGCATTTTTATACATAAGCTTAGGCTTATTCATATGGATCAGACCGCTTGAAGATGCTAAAAAACCTTTTCTGACTTGGTTTATCATGTTGCCTGTCATCTTTGTACCTTTATGGCTTGGAGAGAAGTATTGGATTGTAGCAGTAGGAATTCTTTCAATTTATGGTTTTAAAGAATTTGCGAAAGGAACTGGTCTCTATAATCAAAAGACTTACTGCATTGTATCTTACCTTGCAATTCTTGCGATAACAGTTTCTATCTGGCTCGACTCATATGGAATTTTTATGGCAATTCCAGTATGGTTTATCGCAATCGTTACAGCAATCCCAATAATCACTCAAAATTACGAAAAATCTATACAGAATATATCCCTTTCAAGTATTGGAATTATTTATTTTGGATGGTTTCTTGCGCACTTAGCGTTTCTTGCTCAATCAGAGTATGGGCTTGGCTATGTTTTATTTGTAATAATATTTACTCAATTCAATGATGCTCTTTGTTTCATCTGGGGGAAACTTTTTGGTAAAACAAAGTTTACAAGGATATCTCCGAATAAAACTCTTGAAGGTTCAATCCTTGCACTTATTTCAACTATATTACTAGCCTTTGCAAACTGGAATATCGCCTTCCCTCATTTTGAATGGTGGCTAGTACTTTTAGTAGGAGTATTAATAAGCTTAGGTGGTCAAATCGGAGACTTGGTTATGAGTAGTTTCAAGAGAGATTTAGATATAAAAGACTTTGGTTCTTTACTACCCGGTCACGGTGGCGTATTGGATAGAATAGATAGCCTGCTCTGGGTTTCACCATTGTTTTTCCACTTAGTTCGTTTCTTTCATGGAGGTTTCGGGCATGGCTAAATACAGAGAAGCCTCAATTAATTATGATTGCTGGTGGCCTATTGCGCATATTAATGATTTTAAAAATCTAGAAAATAAAAGCCTTCGAGTTGGTAATAAAGAATTATTAATTATAAAAATATAACGCACTAGTTTTTCTGTTCATGGAGATTACTGCCCCCATAAACGAGTTCGTTTAAGCAAGTACGGGAAAATAGATGCAAAGAATATTACTTGTCATTATCATGATTGGTGCTTTGATAAAGAAACTGGCGATTGTAACTCAATTGGTACCATGATTGGTGAAATAAAAAACTTTAATCTAAAAACTTACCCTAGTAAAGTTTATGCAAATTTTATATGGGTTTATTTATCTGATCAAAAAGATATTGAATTACCAAAACTGCCTCAAATAAAGCCTTTTGAGCTTCATAGTAATTATTACCAACTACCTATGCAGGGCAGAGTGAATGCTCATTATAGCTTTATCACGGAGAATGCAACTGATCTTTACCACGCTAAATTACACGAACGGCAGCAGCCTTGGCTAAATCCAAAACTAGTAGAAATAGCTTCAAATCAGGATTCCGTAAAAGCAAAATACGAAGTAGAGACCCCAAGCAGCCTTGGGGTGCTTTTTTCTGGAGATGAAACTAAATACGTTCAAGTTGAATACAATTACCCATATATTCATATTTATGAAGAGAAATTAAGACTTTATCTGTTTGTGACTTATATTCCAGATGCTCCTAAGTCAACAAAGGTAATATCAACTTTCTACTTCAAACACTTTTTAAACTCAAAATCTCTTTCAAAATTTCTTGAACCTCTATTAATCCCTATTCTCAATCATTTTAGTTTCAGAAGAGTTTTTAAAGAAGATATAGAAGCCGTTGAGGAAGAGCAACGAGCATACGACTTAAACGGTGAAGACCTTGCAAGAGAACTTAACAAAGTTACTCACCTAGTAAGGCAGCTTCTAGTTAATAAAACAGAGGGTCAAGAAATATTATTAGTTGAACCTTCAAATCTTAGACTTGGAGAAGTTTTTTAATGACCGAGTTCAAATACACTCCAACAGAGGACTTTAACAAACCATTTACTGAGCAACTTGGTATGTACCCAAGAGTTCATGATTTTACTTTTAATCTACTTAGATGGCTAGGTGCGTGGTTATGTTTTTTATTTATAAGACTCCAGTATCTTATAAGTATTGAGGGTAAAATACCAGATGATCGAAAGCTTGTTATTGTGGCAAATCATCAATCTCACTTAGATACTTGGGCTTTAATTGCTGCATTACCGTACAAAGTTAGATCAAAACTTACAGTACTTGCTGCCGCAGATTATTTTTATACACAAAATGACAGAGCTTTACTTGCGACAGTTTTTTGTCAAGCCGTAGCTTTTGATAGGCTAAACCCAATGGAGTTAAGAAATTGGCAAAAGATTTTCAAAGAGGTAAAGCAAGGATATTTTCTTTTTTATCCGAGCGGTAGTAGATCTTCGGATGATTTTCAAACGGGACTTTTAAAGATATTACTAAAAAATGACTGGTCTGTACTCGGCGTTAAAATAAATGGCACGAAAGAAGCTTGGCCTATTGAAAATAAGTATTGGAAACCTTTTAAGAAACTTAAGTTCAAATTTTATGAACCTTATACTGGCAATAATATTGAGGATCTGCTTAGTAAATTAAAGAAAGAATTATTATGAAGAACGAAAAAATTGATATCGGTTTATATCAGGCTAAATATTTTTTAAGAGATATATTAGTAAAGATTCCTAGCATTTCTAAGCTGTCACCAAACTTGATTTCATTACTTGCAATTATTCCAGGTGTAGCTGCAGCATACTTTATTTTTAAATCAATGTGGCTAGCTACTTTCTTTGCGATAGCTTTGCGAATGATCTTAAATACGCTTGATGGTTTGATTGCAGAAGGATTTAATAAAACTTCAAGACTTGGAGCTTATTTAAATAGATTACCCGGAGAAATTACAGATATTTTGATTGTGATAGCCTTTCAACCTCACGTTGGCTGGATTTGGACTATAACGATTGTTACTCTGACCTCTTGGGTACAGATGCTCGGCTTACTTGGTCTTGTCGCTGGTGGAAAGACTCAAGCAGTTGGTCCATGCGGGCAAACTGACAGGCTTGCGATTATTGGTATAAGTTCTATATTTGCAATTTATCAAGGTAATCAAATCTGGCTTAGCATAGTACCTATTATCTGTGGTGGCTGCGTAATTACAATTTTACTTAGAGTCTATAGATCAATCAAAGAGATAAAAGAATTAAAATAACTTGTTTCCACTTTACGCTAACTATGCGGGACTCGCACCAATAAGTAAAAGAGCATACTTGGCTAGCCTAGCTACTTTTGAAGTTATGGGTAATATTTTTCTTGTCGATTGGCTCAAAAAAGTAAATCATCTTAGAGAAAAAACAGCTCAATATTTTGGCTGTAAAGCAGAGCAGGTTGCTTTTGTACCATCAACTACTATTGGACTAACGATTGCAGCAAATGCATTTGACTGGAAGAAGGGAGATAAAATCATTTTTGATGAAAATGATTATCCAGCAAATGTTCTTTGCTGGAGAAGGCTTGAGCGTTTTGGCGTGGAGTTCCATAGTATTCATGAGCTTGCGGATAAAAAATTTTCAAGCGCAAAGATGCTTGTGACATCGACTATTGATTATCAAACTGGCATAGAAAGGCAATGGCAAGAGCAAGTCAAATTAGCCAATAAAGCTGGATTATACACATGTGTTGATGCGATTCAATCGGCTGGAATTAAAAAAGCTTGGATACCAGAAATAGACTTCTGGTGTACAGGTGTTCAAAAATGGATGGTGTCTGGTCTTGGTCTTGCAGTCATGATTTTAAGTGAAAGAGTACTTGAAAATTTAGAGACAAATTTACCTTCTTGGCTGGGCCTCAATAATGTTCAGGATAGTTTTTCTGGTATGAAAAAAACAGCACAAGGTTGGGAATTGGGCTGGATAGCATCAGCACCGCTAGCAAGATTCGATGCAAATATAGATTACTTTCTCAAGCTTGGTCAAGAAGCTATAAGCAAAGATCTTAAAGAAAAAAGAGATTTGATACATGAGCATTTACTTGAAATGGATTTCCCTGTTGTTTCTTGTCCTACTAACTGGTCTGGAATAGTTAGCTTTAAAGCGGGTGCCGAAGAGGCCAAGAGAATTACAGAACATGGCTATAAAGAAAAAATAATCACAGCTCCTAGAGGGGATTACGTTAGAATCTCACCTCATATTTTCAACAGTAGATCAGATATAGAAAGAATCTGCAAATGGCTTTCAAAAGTAAGAAGTAAAATGGTAACAAAAGGATGGTAATAGGATGAAATATTTTATATTGAAAATTTTCTTAAAGACAATAGGTAGATTAAGCGATGGGGTGAAAATAGGTTGGAGAACTGGTTTTGATTCTGGCGTTATGCTTGAATATATTTATGAAAATAAGCCAAGAGGTTTTGGACCAATTGGTAGATTCTTAGATAAGCTGTATATTTCAAATGAAGTTTGGGATGGCGTTCGCTCTAGAAGAGAATTTTTAATTAAACAGATTCAAGAAGCCGTTGCGAGTTTTGAGAAACCACAAGTATACGACTTAGCTGCTGGAATGGGTTCATATTTATTTTTTATTGATAGAGATAAAGCAAATATAATCGCTGGGGATTTCGAACCAGAAGCAGTACAAAGAGGCAATGCTAAAGTGAATGAGGCTGCTCGTCATGATATTAAATTTGTTAAACATAATGCATTTAATAAAGATAGCTACGCTGTCCAAGAAGCTGATATATTGGTAAGCTCTGGTTTTTTTGATATTTTGGTTAAAGATGAAGAAATTAAAACCATACTTAAAAATGGTTCTGAGATTACAAAAAAAGGCTCAAAATGGGTTTTTACTATTCAGGAACATCATCCAGACTTAGAAATGATTAAAAAAACCATGATTGATCTACATAAAGGTGACTGGGAGCTAGTTCCACGTAAAGCAGAGCTACTAACAGAATGGGCTAAAGAATATGGCTGGGAATTAGTAAAATTAGAAAGAAATGAATTCTTCGCAGTTGGAACAATGGTGAAAAAATAAATGATTAATAATGAAACAGCTCTAGTTTGCGGCGGGAGCGGTCTTTGGGGCAAAAAGCTTTGTTTAAGTTTAATGCGTAAGGGATATAAAGTGATCGCCTTATCCAGAAAGCCTCCACGCGAACTTACAGAATGGGCAGAAGCTCAGGAGATGGATTTCGAGCATATTAATTTTGATTTATTAAACCCTAATTGGCAAATCATAGAAAAATTAACAGAGATAGATGTATATTTTCACTCTGCATCAATCTTTGATGAAAATTTTGAAAAAATGTTAAAAGTAAATGTTCTATCTTCGATACAACTCATGGAATTAATTTTAGAAAAAATGCAAAAACAAAAAAAAGGGAGACTTGGAGTTTTACTTGGACAGAATGGTAGAGTGGGACTAGCAAAGCTCGGGGATTTCAGTGCCACCCAAGCAGCCCTCTGGACTTGGGCTGAAGCAAAGTATAGAGAACTTAAAGCTAAGAAAGAATTAGACCTTTCTTTAACTATGATATTTCCTAATCGAGCACCGTCAAAACTTCAAACTCAGCTTGCTGAAGCACTGCAAAAGAAAGTTAAAGTTACAGTACCTAAAAATGCAGACAAGCTGGTTGAAGCTACCTTAAAATCTAAAAAATCTGCTGGGAGAAAACCAATTTTAGCTGCTATCAATACGCTGTTAACATAATCAAAGAAATTTCAAATGAGATCACTGTTTTTTACACTATCAAAATTAATACTTAAAATCCTATTTAGAGTTCAAGTACACGGTCTTGAGAATTACCAAGATTGTCAAGTAAATAAAAAATTGATTATTGCAAATCATCAATCATACTTAGATGCTGCTCTAATAGCTTGTTTTATATCTAAAGATTTAAGTTTTGCTGTAAACACTGGTGTTGCTGAGTTATGGTGGGTTAAACCATTTTTAAAACTCGTAACCGTTTTCAAGCTAAATCCACTTGAGCCCATGTCAACAAAGTCAATGATTGAACATATTAAAGCAGGTAACGACTCGGTCATCTTCCCGGAGGGCAGGCTTACAGTGACAGGTTCGTTGATGAAAGTGTATAATGGTCCAGCTTTGATTGCAAGCACAAGTGACGCAACTATCATTCCAGTAACACTTTCTGGACCAGAAAGGAGTTTCTTCTCTGTATTAAAAGGAATAATGAAACTTTCTCTTTTTCCTAAAATAAATATTTATGTTCACAAGCCTTTTAAACTGGAACCTAATCCTCATGCAAGGAATAGAGAAAAACGAGAAATCTTAGGGCACTCGCTTTATGAAACAATGAGTAGAGTTAGCTTTGAAAGCACCAACATCGAGACTAATCTTTATCAAGCCTTGCTTGATTCAGGTAATATAAATGGTATAAATAAAATCGTCGCAATAGATGCTGAGAAGAAATCCCTGAGCTTTAAAAAACTCATTAATTCTTCCATGATTCTTGGCTCTAAATTAAAACAAAAGCTAAATAACGAAGATAGGATAGGTCTGATGATACCGAATTCGCTTGCTTGTCTAGTAGCTTTTTGGTCTATAGTGAAAGCAGAGAAGGTACCCGTTATGCTTAACTTCTCCATGGGATCCAAAGCTCTAAAAGAATGCTTAGAGATATCAAAATTAAAATACATAATCAGCTCTAGGAAATTCATTGAGCAAGCATCTTTTGCTGAGACTCTCGCTAAATTACAAGAAAGTGGAATTAAGTTTATTTATATTGAAGATTTAATTAATAAAGTAAATCTTTTTGATAAATTTTCGGTATTCTTCAGAAATAAATTTACCAATTACACTAAAGTAAAAGCTGATGATGCAGCATTGATTTTGTTTACTTCTGGCTCAGAAGGCTCACCCAAAGGCGTTGTGCTGAGTCACAAAAACCTGATAGCAAATTGTTATCAGCTCAAATCGTGTTTTGACTATAATCCTCAGGATATATTACTCAATGCATTACCTTTATTTCATTCTTTTGGCATTACTGGCGGCATGATTCTACCTTTACTTTGCGGTATTAAGACTCTCTACTATCCTTCACCACTGCATTACAGAATCATTCCAGAATTAGCTTATCAAAATGATGTCACAATACTTTATGGCACTGATAGCTTTCTCAAATCTTACGCTCTGCAAGCTCATAGCTACGATTTTTATAAACTTAGGTATGCCATTGCTGGTGCAGAAAGGCTTAAGGATGATACCCGAAAAATATGGATGGATAAATTTGGAGTCCGAATTTTAGAAGCATATGGCACAACAGAAGCTGCACCTGGGATTGCAGCGAACACTCCATTAAATAATAAAGTAGGTAGTGTTGGTAAATTACTGCCTGGTATCAAATACAAACTTGAAGATATCCAAGGTATTTCAGAAGGTAAAAAATTACTAGTACAAGGTCCAAATTTAATGAAAGGCTATTTACTAAAAGACAATCCAAATATTCTAGTTAGGTGTGACGAATGGTACGACACTGGCGATATAGTCTCTATTGATGAAAATGGCTTTTTACATATTGTCGGCAGAGTGAAAAGATTTGCGAAAATTGCTGGTGAAATGATTTCCTTGAGCTACATTGAAACAGTAATTATGACAATTTATCAAGATTCTCATTTTGCCGTTATTAACGTTCCTGACGATAAAAAAGGCGAGAGATTAATTCTATTCACTAATCAAAAAGATCTTAATAAAAACGATATCAATGAATCATTAAAACAAGCTGGCTTATCTGAATTAGCTATTCCTAAAGAAGTTATTCACATTGAACAAATTCCACTTTTAGGCTCTGGTAAAGTTGATTTCAATCAATTAGCTCAAATTTATCAAACCAAAATACCATTTTAATCTGAATGGAACTCTAAAAAAATTCCAGAATAGTGTCACCTAGCAGCTTCCGAGCTATATCCTAGAAACTTTTTAACAGATTCTTTATACAAACTCATTTTAGGGAATTGAGTTTTTTTAACAGAGATCTGCTTTTCCTCATTCCCTCTTATTAATCTTAAATCGATTTGCTCACTAGTATTAAAAATATCACGTACAAATTCAATAGGTAAGCCAACTACATTTTTATTATTCACCGAGGTTATTAAATCATCTACCAGCAAACCTACATTTTGAGCGTGGCTGCCATTTTCTATTTTAGTTATCTTCACTCCCCGCCTAGTTTTTTTATAATCAATACCATAGATTACTTTATAGAGATTAGGTAAATCTAAAACGAACTGAGGGTTTATATATTTACGCCTAGCATAGCTTAAGCATGAATTCCCTTCATATTTAGTAGAGTCAATCTTAGTACCCTTTGTAAAAAATTTTAATGTGCAATAATTTCTCTGATAATAACCACCAAAGCTATCTACTACCTTGGTATAGGGATAGCGACGGGAACTCCTCGTAACGACTGTATTTGAGGGAACGAAGTCCACTCTAGAAAAACCATAGATATAAGCTTGAGTATCATCAAGCTTTTGGATCTCGTTCGGCTCACCCATCTGCTTTTTTAAAGAAGATATTGGATAGCCCACATAGGAATCAAGCACTGCTTTTAACTTTTCTTCACTAGAGCAGCCAAAGCTAGAAAAGCAAAGAATTAAACAAAATGAGTGAAGAAATTTCATACAGCAGCCACTTTCACTCTCTCAAAAACAGACTTATCAATTATAATCTCCTCTCTATCTGGACCAACCCCGATAATATCAATGGACACAGCTAAAGTCTCTTCAATAAAATTCAGATATTCTTTAGCATTAGCAGGCAAATCCTTTCTAGATCTAGCATCACGGCAGCGAGATCTTTCATTCTTCCAACCCGCAAACTCTTTATAAACTGGTTCTAGATTAGCCATATCTTCACATAAAGGAAAATCAGAGTAAACTTCTCCAGTCTCTTTATTTTTATAAGCAATACAGGCTTTAATCATCTCCATATCATCAAGTACATCTAGCTTGGTCAGAGCGAAAGAAGAGATACTATTAACTCTGACTGCTAATTTTAAAAGCACTAAATCTAACCAACCTACTTTTCTTGCTCTACCAGTAGTAGTCCCAAATTCCGCCCACGGAGTGCCTTCTGCCACTAAAATTTTAGCTAAATCACCATCAAGCTGTGTAGGGAATGGACCTTCACCGACTCTAGTCGTAAAAGCTTTAGCTACACCGATTACTGCATTAATAGCTAAAGGTCCTATACCAGTACCGATAGTCGCTCCACCAGCAATAGGATTAGAGCTAGTAACGAAAGGATATGTACCGTGATCTATATCTAAAAGCGTTCCCTGGGCACCTTCGAATAAAATATTTTCCTCATTTTTAGCGGCATTAAAAAGATCTAAAGATACATCTGTAATGAAGGGTCTTAGACTATGGCCATAAGCTAAGTAAGTCTCAAGAATATTCTCTAAATCTAATTCTGGCTTATTATATAATTTCGACAATATCGCATTTTTTTCAGGAAGCACTGCCTTTAGTCGAGTCCTGAGCAGAGTTTCATCTAAAATATCTTTAATACGAATTCCTGTTCTAGAGATTTTATCTGCGTAAGTAGGTCCTATTCCTCTTGCCGTCGTACCGATTTTATTTTCGCCACGAGCCTCTTCCTGAGCGGCATCTATAAGAATATGATATGGCATAGTTACATGAGCTAGTGGGCTTATTTTTAAACTAGTTAAATCTAAACCATCATCCTCTAAAGCCTGCATTTCACTTAAAAGAGCCTTGGGATCTATAACTGTACCATTCCCAATAAAACATTTCTTACCCTGGTAAAGAATCCCAGAAGGCACTAAGTGAAATTTATATTTCTTACCATTCGCTGTAACCGTGTGCCCAGCATTATTACCGCCTTGATATCTAACTACATAATCAGCTTTTTCAGCAAGAAGATCTACGATCTTAGCCTTACCCTCATCTCCCCATTGAGCACCTAATACTATTAAACTTACCATTTTAACCAATAATAGCAGAGACGGAAGCACAACTTCATTTTCTGCGCAGGGCAAAATCATTCTAAAAGTGTGATAAATACCATACAAACGTAAGTCTGGCCAAAAGCTTAAAGATATGTCTCAATAGCAGTATGGCTAAAGAGATAGAAGATTTAGGAATAGTTGAATTTTTTAAAGATTTAGAAGACCCGAGGCGTGCTCAAGGGCAGCGCTTCAGCTTAAAAGCACT
>JBJTTW010000087.1:0-2614 GCA_046080385.1 bacterium | reverse complement strand
TCAGAGGCATTTGCGATAAGTGCCTGCACCATAGCCGAATTAAACTTCTCAGATTCAAAATTATCTACAACTTCTCTTAATTTATTACTTAGATTATATTCGCTAAAAATGTCCATATATAAATTTTCCTTAGTGATAGAGATAATTAGCCTCCTTTAAATAAGCATAATCTCCTCTTGAGGAAGTATAAGTGGAAGCTTTAGCTCTTGATGAATTCATCAAAGATGCATAGAGAGCTAATCTTAAATTCATAGGCAAGAGGGCTAAAAGATCTTTTTTAAAGTGCATGAGAGCCCAAACCATTATAAAAACTGAACTTACAAAATAGTGTAAAGCTGTAAGTTTATAAGTAGCAGCAAGCACAGAAGAAGCTAAAAGCTGTTCGGAAAAATGCAAGAAAGAGCCATAAAAAATAGCCACCAAACAAGAACTAAATACTGCAAGCAAGGAACTTATATAAATATTCATAGTCTTCTGAGCTTCCTGAATAATATTGAAAGAAAGCTCTGTGAGTGCCATAGCAATAAAAATCAAAAGAATAAAACTGCTATCTTCAAAATCAATTGGGATATGTGAGGCAGTAGAAAATAAATAAAGCGCCGCAGAAGCTATGCCTAAAGATATTAAAAAATTCACCCCTAGCGAGACCTGCTTCATATCCTTATTTAAAGCAAGTTTTAGAATTTTAAGTTCAGAAAAAACAGAACCAGCTGAAAGAAAATGAAAAGCTTTAAAAAAGCCATGCATGCAAAGATGGCTAATAGCAGCAGGATATAATCCTAAACCTATCTGCATAAACATAAAACCCATCTGTGAAATAGTCGAAGAGACTAAAACTCCCTTAACAGAGCTTTTCACGAACAGCCACAGCATAGCAGTAAAAGCAGAAACGGAGCCGATAATAAATATTAAAGGCAAGCTCGCTGATTGAGTCCCCAAAGCCATAGCGAATTTAACCAGCAAATATCCTCCGCCATTTACTAAACCAGCGTGCATTAAGGCAGAGACTGGAGTTGGAGTATTAATAGATGACATTAACCAGCCATGGAAAGGTAACTGAGCAGACTGAGTCATAGCTGTAATGATTAATAAAATTAATAAAATATACTGAAACACTAGGTCTATATCAGTAAAAAAAAGCAGAGTTTCTGAAATAGAAAAAGTCTTAGTTAAACTAAAACTTAATCCTATAAACAGAAGGAAACTAATAATCCCTATAGAAAAATTCCTAGCCGCCACTAGCCCAGACTCTAAAGCCTGCTTCCAAAAAGATTTATGAACTATCATCATGACAAGAATTAAATTACTAAAAGCCCACAGAGCCGCAAAGAGTAGAAGATTATCCACATTAAACATGCAGATAAGAGAGCTAACTAGAATGAATAATCTTATAAAAAAGCCTTTATACTCAGTATCACCGCTCATATATCTCACTGAATACCCAGTAACCACCAAGCCTACTATGACTACAAGTGAGCTCATAAGCAAGCTTAATGAATCTACCTGAAATAAATTTGGAATTATTGGAGCTATAAGCATCTCTTCCATTAATGACCATAGTAGTTAAAGTTTATTTATTAGTAAAGTTAAAGTATTTTATCGGGGCTATTAGTTTCACTAATGATCGATTATAATAATTAAAATAATGAATAATCTAGAAATTTCTAGTTTACAGTGTTTCATAGCTCTAGCTGAGCATACTAGCTTTACTCAAGCAGCGAATCGCATTAATATAACTCAGTCAGCCATCTCTCAACAAATAGCAAAATTAGAGAAACAGCTTAAAACCCAGCTTTTTCATAGAGGACGCATAAATACTTTAACGCACTCGGGAGAAATACTTCTCACTTACGCTAAAGAAATATTAAGACTAGAACAAGAAGCTATAGACTATTTTAAAGAACCAGAATTAGAAGGTGAGATAAGATTCGGCTTGCCAGAGGATTTCGCCACAGTATTCTTACATAAAGTTCTTTCAGATTTTTCAGCTAGCCATCCACGCATCTCTGTTAGCGTAGAATGCGATCTTACACTAAACCTGCTAAATAGCTTTAAGAAAAAGCAATTCGACCTAGTTCTAGTAAAGCTTTATGATCAAAATGACTTTCCTAATGGGGTTGAGATATGGAGTGAAAAACTAGTCTGGGTCGCAGCCCATAACTATACACATAAAAATAAAGCTGGAGCAAAGCTTCCTCTAGTCTTATCGCCTAAACCCTGCGTCTACAGAGCAAGAGCGCTAGAAGCCCTAGATAAGGCTAACACGCCATGGAAAATCGTTTACTCCAGTCCAAGCTTCGCTGGGGCGACTGCCGCCGTAAAAGCAGGCATGGGAATTACAGTACTACCTTTAAATATGGTTCCGAGTGGACTTGATATATATAGAGATAAATCCCTGCCCAACTTAGAGGATACGCATATTACTTTGCTTACTAAAGAGAATGCAAAGAAATCGGTAAAGTCTTTTGCTGATTATGTTTTGAAGCAGTTGCATTGATAACGCCTAAAAAGATTGCCTTCGATGGTTACTTAAGGATCCGCTGAAAAATGCTATTTTTAGCATTTTTCGACCCCGACCGAGGTATAAAACCTAGCTCGGGGAGCGGATCCTTAA
>JBJTTW010000086.1:0-3428 GCA_046080385.1 bacterium | reverse complement strand
ATAATGAACAAGCTTAGGTAAAGATTTTAAATTTATGACGAAAATAGTTTCCTCAAAAGGAAAATGAAGATAATGATAATTAAAAGCAGCTTCCTGCAATGCTTTATCTAAGCTTTCTTTTTGTAAATATGACAACCTGAGACTACTACTTAGAAAAACATGCACATCCTCTTTTTCTAAATTCTGCTCTTCTAAAAATTTCTTTAATCTATCGACTAAATTAAATTCACTAGTGAATTTAACACCAAAACCAGCCACTAGATCTGATTCTAAAAGAATCTCTTCTGTATTTTTTATAGTTTCCATAATTCTATAATCGAAAAGCATATCAATACGAGAATGGATATATAACGCTAGCTGTTCCTCAAAATCAGAATAATGAACATACTCTTTATCTATCTTTTGATTACCTAGAATAAAGTCACCAGCAATACTAGGACACTCCTCATCTTTGAAGTCTTTGGGTAGATATTGATAGATATGCTGCTCTTGCAATTCTGGCTTGGAGAAAGATTCTGCGAGCTTTTCAAAAAACTCTAATAGCTCTTCTTTATTTATAGGTAACTCTTTGGCACACTTATCTAATTCCCCAATTTGCTGCTGAATATTTTCAAATAATTGAATTACATAATTTCCATTAGGATACTTAGCACATAAATCATGTAAATTAGGGTCACCACCAGTCACAGAACACTCTGGAGATTTAATGAACGCCAATAGAGAAGCTAACCTAGTGTTACGAATCGAGTATAAATGATTAGCAGAGAGATTTTTCAGACTCCCTAATTTATAGTTATTTATATTATTTTCATCAAAGCTATCCCCAGAGAGAATCTTCATTAAACTTAAAATAAGGAACTGGTTATAGGATCTCGTCAAAGACTGAAAATTAGTAGAGTTAAAATTAATAAAAGGATATGGTGGGTAATCATCATGATAATTATCTCTATTGCTAAGAATTAAACTAAAAAATGAATCTAAAGGTTCATTTCTATTACGCTTATCAATCAGATGTGCTGCTAAGGGAGTAATGGTATTCATAGTAGGATACTTTTCTTTTAAGTAAATAGACCAATAAAATTTTATATATTCTAAAAACTCTAAAGCTCTTTCTATATCTTTATTCTTGACACTATCGTATTTATATAAAGCATAGGCTCCTATTGCGAGCATAGTTTCTAAGAGTAAGTGACGAAAATAAAGCTTATTAATAAAAGTTGTGAAGTTCTTTAAATAAGGCTCGTTTATAAGCTTACTTCCTGATTGAGATAGAGTTTTAGCCCTACTTTCTAGCTCGTCAAGCTCACCTAAACTCTGTGGGGTAAGAAGAAAATTGCCTAAAAGTGCTTCTAAGTCAAAATAAAACTTCTCAGTCTCTGGATTTTCATTATCTGGATATGGTTTATAAAAATTATAATAATCATCCTCTAACTCAGACAAAACTTGAAATTCCCTAAAACCAAATAAAGCTTCTATGACTAATTTAAAAGTTTCTATATCATTAAAATCAATGAGATTTTTCATGAGCTTATAGAAATTAATGAAAATGGCTTCAAAATGTTTTCTTGAATTAGATGTAGATTGCTTCATCTGATTTTTATGGGCTAATTTCTGTAATAACTTGAAAGTTAAACGATAGATTAATTCTAAATTCTGAGAATTTCTATTTTCTAAAAGCCTGTTTTGAACCATCTCAAAATTCTTCAAAATATTTGGCAAAAACTTCACCCTCTCCTGAGACAAGCTCTCAATCGAAACATCAATCAATTTTTTCAAAAACTCTGTTTGTAATTTAGCTGAACCTTCTAACATTTTTTATTGAATTACTCCTGATAAATAGTTTCTAAATAAACTTAACGTATCTTCTAATTCTTCATAATTTTCCATCTCCATTAGGTCAGGAAAAAATTCAAACATAAGCTCTAAAGCTTTATCTTTAAGCTCTTGTGAAATTATAGGCGTATTATAAATCTGCAAAAGATCTTCAATAATAGAAGTATATGTGAAATCACCTCTTGTCTCTCTTAAACCATTTAGTAAATTCTCTATCTGATTATTCACTAAATTCTTTTCCTGAGAGAGGTTTTGAATATGAGTTAAGTCAAAAAGTGCAAATATTCGACATACTAGAAAAATAACTAGAACAACTATGGTTATTACACAAATATTTTTTGAACTATATAAACCTTCCAGTAAATAAAGAAATATCGTAAAAATAAGACCTAATACATGTAAGCTTGTTACATTTTCTCTTAAATCCTTAATGCGATCTATAACAGGTACAGAAATATGCTTTAAGAAGGAGAATTTCCCTGTCAATGAATCTATATGATTACCAGACAGTCCTGGAACTATAGCAATGATAGCGGTATCGTATGCCATAACTCCTTGTAATAAATTGCTTATGAGTTCATTGTGTTCAATAGATACAGCATTAAAATGAAACACTGATAAACAAGCAATCAAAGCAACAACCAATAAGCTGGCTTGGCATAAACATTTACTCAAACCTTTATTGATCATACTTTTTAATCCCCATCAGCTTCTTCACACTTTTATCAAAATCCGACTCTATTAGCTGAAACCTATTATACTCTTGATATTCACCTAAAGCCTTCTCCTCAGCAACTTTCCTAGAAACACTCCCATTCCCCTGTAAAATCTTATACTCATTAAAATCTAAAAACTTACTCACACTCTCCGCAAATTCAATCATGGTAAAGGTTTGCCTGTTTTCAATAATATTTTCAATATAATCAAAAAATCCCGAGATAGTACGCTCTAGTTTTTTAATCTCTTTTTCAGATAAATAATTTTTAGCAATAGTCACATCCGAAGCTAAAATTCTGCCCTCTGGAGCATTTTTCCAAGTACTTAGCCCCATGAAAGGCTCTTTACCATTAGCTTTCTGATGAATAATTTCTGCTGCCGTCTGCCCAGTAATAGCATAATGAAATCTATTCTGCACTGTAGCGAAAAACTCTTTTAAAACATTAGTAGCCCAAATCCTAAACTGCGTAGCTCTTCTAGAATTAACTCTATAGCCAACTGCGATAATTGCATCAAGGTTATAAAAAGCCACTTCTCTAGAAACCTCTCTATTACCTTCTTTTTGAACTATTCGAAAATCTCGGATAGTTGCTATTTCTTCTAATTCACCTGATTTAAAAATTTCTTTTAAATGATAGTTTATCGTATGTACTTCTATTCCAAACAACTCTGCCATATTTTTCTGACTCAGCCAGAGAGTTTCATCACTAACGAAGACTCCTAATTTAACCTCACCATGGGACTGTTGCCAATCCCAACAAGTAAATGCCGACAAGTATTCAGATCAAGAGCCTTTTCGGGACTAGGTTTTAATGATAGGATATAAGAAGATATGTTTACTAACGAGTCTCTTCAATTAGATTTCCATTCAAAGCTTT
>JBJTTW010000085.1:0-2654 GCA_046080385.1 bacterium | reverse complement strand
GTTATCAGAATACATACCACCTTCACCAGTAGTATCTTTCTGCTTAGCCCCTGGTAAGTATACTATGTAGTCTCCCGTGGCTGGATCTTTACTGATCTGGGTTTCAAGCTTACCCTTTAGCTGAGCATCATTAATTGAAGCAGCTATTGAAGCTAGAACCACACAATTACCATCACTTTGCTGATACACATAATCTAACTTTCCATTAAAAACAACATTGCCTGAAATTTCTGGACTTGGGGCAAAAACTAAACTGTCATCAGAGTTAAATTTCTTTGCAGGATATTCAGGTCGTGCTTCTTTTGGTGAATTCAGATCAGCAAATGGAGAATTCGGATCAGCATAATTCTTAGAATAACTTGCTGCTTTTCCACTTACTTCTCCCACCTTGCTGATAGTACTACTCATCTCCTTCTTATTAAATTCAGTCGCATAGATTGTAGTTTCTCCATTTTTAATTACTTTAAGAATAGATACATTTGGATTTTCGTGAATAAAACCTATCTGAGTATCGTTTAGCCCAGAACGTTTTAGGACTTCTTTATTATTTTTATCAATTTCAGTAATAACAGCTCCATCACCAAAGCCACCATAAAAACCGCCATTGCTAGCCAAGAAACCATCAGAAGCCTTGATGGGTGATGCTTTTGCATTCATAATTTGTTGCCATACCCCTTGTGGATCAGCAATAGGGGCAAATCCCTGAAACATATTTAATAAATACTTCCCCTCTGCTATTTTTTGTGTCGCAGCCAAAAATTCTTCTTTAGACACAAAACGGTCACTCTGATTATCTTTCCATAGATTTTCTGCAAGCTTCTCTAAGGATTTAGGATCTCCTTGATAAGTCTCTGCAAGACTATCCTTTATTGCAGATAGCAAATCCTTTTCTGAACGAATCCCTGCATTCAGGCGAAAACCACTTGTAAGTACCATTCTTAAACAATTATCCTGACAATTACAAAGACAATGCGTAAATACCTTTTACCTTAAGTTCAACATTTTTTTTCAATACCGCTTAAAATATACTTCAATGCCTCTTCCTTTTTCATCTCCTGGACCTATACTATTCGACTTCGGTGTTACGCAGGTTCGCTGGTATGGTTTAATGACCGCTCTTGGTTGCCTGACTGCTATTTATGCAGGTTCTAATATCCTGAAGGAAAGAGCATTAAAAAATAATCTTAGTGTCTCGTTTGATGATTTTTCTAATTTTGCTTTAGTCGCAGTCGTTACTGGAATTATCGGTGCTAGAGCTTGGTTCGTCCTATTAAATATAAATTACTTTTGGGAACATCCTCTCGAATCTTATCAGATCTGGCTTGGTGGGCAGAGTATACAGGGCGGTCTTATTGGAGGTATATTAGGCACTTGGGTTTACAGTTATTTTTTTCAAAATCTAAAAGCTAATTCTGAAAATAAAAACGCAGAAATTGGGCGTGACGAAAACGCAGAAATTGGAGTTCCGCTACACACAGAAATTGAGCGTGTAGCCGAACGAACAAGTTCAAGGCTGAGGAGGACGAATGACCGCAGTGCACTAGATGTGCATGAGGATCATGAGGACGATGAAAACGCAGAAATTGGAGTTCCGCTACACGCTCACTATAGCTTACAGCTAAGTGCGTTGGCTGTAACAGCCCCACTAGGGCAAGCTATCGGCAGATGGGGAAACTTCTTTAATGAAGAGGCTTTCGGCTCAGTAACGAATTTACCTTGGGCATTATATATCAGCCATACTGGTAAATATCACCATCCCACTTTTTTATATGAAATGATTTGGAATTTATTTAGCTTCGCCATTCTCATAAACACTCATAAAAAACTAGAGAATAAACAGTGTATAGGATTATATTTTATACTTTACTCTCTAGGACGGGTTTTTATAGAACAGCTTCGCACTGATAGTTTATACATAGGACCCATAAAAGCAGCTAGCCTTATATCTATTGCTGGGATAGCCTTAGGGCTTGGTCTGCTTTGGCAGAAACGCAAAGATCGTTAAATATTTTTAAAGGGTTTCCACCAAGACCAGCTTCCTGAAAATCATGCTGATTAATTTCTATCCAATTTAGAAAATTACCCTTAAAATCAGTCCTTAGAGTTATTCCAGAATCAGTACTATATTTTTTTCCTAGCCTCTTCTCATTGAAACGATCTAGAGAATCTGGTTTTAAATCATTTAATGTTATTTCCTTTTGTGGCACCTTGGACTGTGCCAATTCTATTGATTGTTTTATATCATATTTTTGTTCCTGCCTAAATTCTTCATCGGCGATATCTAGTACAAAAGTAGCCGTCTGAACTATATCCCAATAAGGCTCTGAATCTCTCTTGTGCACTATAAATATATTAAGATGATGATCATAAAGGTGAGCAAAGTTATCACCCGACATAATTCTGTCACCTTCAACGATTGGAGTTTTAGCTAACAATTCCTGCATTCCCTTGCTCCAAGATGGAATATTTTGAGGCTTAGGAGCCCTGTGTAAAGTTAAAAGATTATCCCTGAATTCAGATCTGAAGTTAAATTTTTAATAATTTAAGCAAATTGTTAATTAGATTTCAGAGAGAAGTTTATCAAGAGAGATGGAATTTCTGCAAGAAATTCCATCTCTCTTCACTTTATGCCATTAGCATGGCTAGTACGAACC
>JBJTTW010000084.1:0-2445 GCA_046080385.1 bacterium | reverse complement strand
GCTTTGAATGGAAATCTAATTGAAGAGACTCGTTACTAAACATATCTTCTTATATCCTATCATTAAAACCTAGTCCCGAAAAGGCTCTTGATCTGAATACTTGTCGGTATTTACTTGTTGGGATTGGCAACAGTCCCTTAACTGGGAATAATATAGCAGATGTACTAAAAACAATATAAAAAATTAACTAAAAAAAATATAATACTTTCACTATAATTAATATAATGAATAAATCTCTGGTTAATATTGAAAAGAAAGCTCTTGAATGGCTAAAGTTAAATCTTAAAAAGGCTAAATTAGTTCATAAAAAAAGTGATGTAGATACAGAAATAATCTCATATCTGTATTCTCACAAATTTATTGGTGAGATTAATAAGCAGTATATATTTCTGAAACATAGTGATGAATTAGAGTCTAAAGCTCTGAAAGCTAATTTCTGGCTTATAGTAATAGAGTTTTTAAATATAGCTTTTCCAGAAGGCTGGTACTGTACGGGTGCCTATGCTTATAAATTATTATTAGAGGATTTTAGTATAAATCTAAAGCAGATCACTATTAGTACTCAAGCTAAATCTAATCGTATTATAAAACTTACTGAAGATTTCGAGATTTACGCTAGTTACGATAAAAACTTTACAGAAAAACCATTAATTAAAAAATCCTTATTCTTAAAGCCAGTTTTCTTGCTTAGACCAGAGCATCTGATTATTCATGCGACTTTAAGTGATTATAAAAATTATAAAAATGAATTAATTTCTTTTATTCGTGATTCTGACCGTGATGAGGAGTATATATTAAACTATTTTAAAAAACAGAGATCAGATGTACTGCTTGCAAGGCTGATAGGTGCTCTGAGGGCTTTAGGAGATTTTACTATTCGCTTAGAATTAGAGGAGCTTTATAAAATTTATAAAGTCACAGTGCCAGTTAAAAACCCTTTTGAAGATTACCTTCTGCCTCTATCGCTTGAAAGACCAGCTTATATAAATCGCTTTGAAATATCTTTATTAAAGGCTATTAAATATCTTCAGGCTATTAAAAAACCAGCTAAGCTAAAAAAGAAACTTACAGTTAAAGATATAGACGGGGTTTCCGTAGAAGATACTTATCATAGTCTAACTATAGAAGGTTACACTGTAACTCAATCCCTGATTCGTTTTCTAGAGACGCATGAACCTAGTCATAAATATGAAGCGACTTTAAAGGATCAGTTAGCTGTAAAGGGTTTCATGAATGCTTTAGATTATATGAAAAAACTAAGTGCTACTAAATTTACTATCAGTGAGACTTTAGCGCGAAAATTGTTTGAAGAATTATGGAAGCCTAGTTTAAACGCAGAAAATGTAGCTGTGGCATGCTCCTCTCTGAGGGATGTCTATCGTAAGCATTTAGTGTCTATTAAAGGTTCTATGTACGTTCCACCAAATTATGAAAAAATACCTTTTTTGCTAAATGAGCTTTTTAAATATACTAAAGATCTTGATGATGGCTTTTTACTAGGAATATTTTTGCATTACTTTTATGTCAGTATACATCCGCATTCAGATGCTAATGGACGTATTTCACGGTTTTTGATGAACATTGCTTTTATTAGTGATAGTTATAATTGGCTCACTATCAAGAGTGAGAGGCGTAATGATTATTTTAAAGCTCTGGAAAGATCTCAGTTAGAGGATGATATTAGTTATTTTACGGAGTTTATTTTTTCGGAAATTAAATACTTTTAACAGATGCTTCCAAAATATCTGAAATAAATTTATTAACATTAATATCTTTTTCCGCCGCCATAATGCTGATTTGGCGATGAATTTCAGGCTTTATTCTTATATTAAAAGAGCCTTTAAATATTTTTTCTGGCTTACGTCCTTGAGCTTCGCAGATTTCTAAATAATCGTCTACTGCTTCGTGAAAGGCTTTTTTGAGTGATTTCACGTCTGTACCTTCATAAGTAATTAAGGCTTTAATAAATTCGATTTTACCGTAAAAAACTTCGTCCTCTTCGCTGAAATTTACTGAGCCAAAGTAATCTTTATAAGTCATGTGATTTTTCATATTAAGTTTTCCTTTTCAAGCATGTTTCGTAATTCCCTGATTACATAAGATTTAATGATTTTACTTGGATGTGGTTCCTGGAGGCTGATTGGTGGTAAGTCAGGGTTTTCATGTAAGTAGCGTCGCCTTGATCCTCTAGTTTTTCCTGTTTTCTGTTCTTGATAGCCAAGATGATTTAGCATGCTAGTTAGCTCATCCCACGTGAGATCTTTGGGATTTGATTTGAATTTATCAATGATTTTTTTTTGTTTTTTGCTCAATAAACTTAATCTTATCAAGAATTGAGCTCAACTTGCAACTAAATTTAGTTGCAGTATGCACTGGTAATTTTAAGATATGGTTAAGGAAGTGATGAAAAATGAAATTTTTCATCACGGACTGTCAGGTGAAGAG
>JBJTTW010000083.1:0-3534 GCA_046080385.1 bacterium | reverse complement strand
CCCCTTTCGAAGGGCTTTTTCATTATGCAGATCAATCGGTTAGATATTTTAGAGGACTTTCTAAAGTTACCTTTCACCAAACACTTGATGCTATATCCCAAAACCTTAAAACCCTTGTGAATATCTATCACCATCTCAGCTCCCTAGGGATACGTGTATCCTAATTTGGGATATTTGTACCTAAAACCCTCTCTTTTACTCACTGATCAATAAAATATTAAATCTAATGAGCTGCAAACTCAATATTTGAAACCTTTTTCGTCATTTCTTCTTAGCTCCTTTGTCGGATTTTGATTGAGCAACAGTGCCCTATTAAAATTACTACTTGCTGATTATATTTCTTAGCTAGGGCTTGGATAAGTTCCTGAAATAAAAGAGATGCACCTTTATTTTCATCTAAATTAATACCCTCATTAATTGCATGAGCCATAAGTACCGATCTTAGACCTGAATAGAGTTTTTCAGATGTACTTTTCTCTACAGCGGACATATCTATCTTAATTACAGGGAATTCTTCCCAGACATATTCAGAACTGTCTAACCATAAGCCTTTAAATAAATGCCTCTTATTCTTTAAAATAGCTTCTAAGGTAGATACTAATAATGACTTCCCGAAACGGCGTGGGCGACTCAAAAAGTAAGCTCCGAAACCTAGTTTTAAAATCTCATATATATTTTTAGTTTTATCTACATATATCGCCTCCTCGCGAATTAACTGCTCGAAAGACTGAATACCTATAGGTAGTTTTTTTAGCTCTGAAGGCATGGCTAGTATTTATTATACTTGCTTGGAAATTAAAATGAATTTTGAGACGGCTTCATAAATAATATGATGGTAGCGTTTTAACTTTAACTCTTTTAGCGATCGGCTCTTTCTCTAATTCCTAGCAGCCACTCCTCTCCCATAAACCATCTTATAAACCACAGGCAGTAAAACCAAAGTAAGCAAAGTCGAACTTATACCAAAATACCATTTTAATCTGAAAAAGACTTTTATATGTCCCTTGCGCAGTCCTAGTTTCGGACTGCTTGGACTCAAAAGAATTTTCCAGAATGGTATTAAAAGCCCACCAATAACCACACTCGCAAGTGGTCGCTGTACTTCAGCTCCAGCTCCGTGTGAAAGAGCCATCGGTAAAAATCCAAGTATCGCAGTGTTAATCGCTGTGCGAATATCATTTACGTTAACTCCATATATCTTCTAAAGTCTGAATTTTCCCTAGACCTCTAATTAAATAGTGTTTATGCCAGTTGGTAGTTTAGATTTAGCATTCTGTAATTTTTCATTTACTATATGGCACTGCTACTTAGTTTAATAATTTCTGGATCTTCTTTCTGATGTCTCTAAGTTATTTTTCATGATTGTTTCCTAAGGCTCTCTCTAAATCAGAGATTGAGTTTTGATAATCGGCGATAGCATTTAAGTAATTTATTCTTGTATCGATTAATGACTGCTTTGCCGTAATAGGTATAAAGACTGGGCATTTGCCTTCCTCAAAGCATCTTAAAGATTTTTCATTTATGATATTTGCTTTGGGATTGAGTTCTGTTTCAAATCTTTTGAGTTTAGCATTGTTAGCATTAAGCATATTGTAGGCGTTGCTCACCTCAAGTGATATTTGGTTTATTAAATCTTCTTTCTCTTCAGCTAACTGCGTATTTTTAGCTTTAGCTGCCTGAATCTGTCCTTGTCCTTGATATAGAAGAGGTAATTGCATGTTTCCTATAATAAAGATACCTGTTGAATTATTTCCAGAGTTATTAAGGACCAAATCCGGTCCTAGAGTGATTGATAAATTTGGGATTCTATTTGCTTTAGCTAATTCTAGTTCAGTGATACTGGCTTTTTGTTTATTAAGACTTATTTTCATTTCGGGTCTTTTGTTAATGGCTGTATTAATGAGTGTGTCAATCCCATCGCCAACAGGGGCTGCTGTAAAAGGACTCTGTTTAGTAATTCCAATTTTTGCAGCTTCCTCTTTGGTATCTATTATTGATAATTTATTCGGATTCTCTAGCTCTAAGACGGTTCTAAGATCTTGATCGAAAAAGTCATTTAGTTTACTTTGGGCTTGAATTAATTGGGAGCCTATATTTTCTAATTCATTCTTCGCTTTTAAATTAAGCATCTCAGCCTGTAAAGTGTCTAAATTTGCGGTAGCCCCACTTTTTTCTCTCTTAATCGCTATATTTAAGAGCTTTTCAGTGCTTTTTATAATATCTTGAAAGCATTTATATTTTTCTTGGAGTACATATAGCGTGGTATATGTCTGTCTAACTTCTGTTCTTAGATTTAGTTTTAGTAAATTAATCTCAGATTCGATTTGTTTTTTATTATTTTCTGCTAATTCTATTCTTTTACTTCTCTTAGAGCCTAATTCTAAAGTCTTTTCTATACCTAATCTGTAAGTCTTTTCTGCTAGACCATTATCACTGACTAGATTTGGGTTTATTCTGCTTTTAGCAGCGATTACATTTGCTTTACCTATAGCAAGCTGCGCCTCAGCGGCTTTTAGCTTAGAACTTCTTTCTAGGCTGATATTTATGGCTTCTTCTAAATTTATTTTAGATTTAGGTGTCTCTTGTATAGCTTGGGTTTCACTGGTGAAGGCTCGAGCTTCTAAATTTAAAAATCCCAAAGTATTTATGAATATGAAACAGAAAATGAATAAAAATATTTTTCTCATGAAAATCTCTAAAGATATTGGTTTGATAACTAGTTTCTGTTTTTAGATTTTATAATCTTAAGAAAATACTTCCACTAAGTAATTCTATAAAGCTTTTAAGATTTATAGCTGATATAGAACAGTTTTCTATTCTTGATTTGATTTCATTTTCTACAGATTTTTTTAATCGGCTTAAACCACTGATGTGTAGAGCATTATTATACCAAAATACCATTTTAATCTGAAAAAGACTTTTATATGTCCCTTGCGCAGTCCTAGTTTCGGACTGCTTGGACTCAAAAGAATTTTCCAGAATGGTATTAGATTTATTTAATAGTATTGGTGCTAGCAGTTCATCTAGATTAGAAGCTGCTTTCTTGTATGACCCTGAATGATCGAGTTGAATCATGTGATTTTGCTTGGAATTATTTGCTGATACTGTTTTTAAGTATTCCCTAGAATCTAGTCTGAAGTTAAATTAAGAAAAAGAAGCTCATTGTAAAAAGGTTTCAATAACAAAAAGTAACCTAAAACAATGAGCAAGTATAACCATATCACAGAGGCAATGCGTCAGAAGATAGAGGCGATGTTAATTTTCATGCCGATACAGAAGAATATCGCGAGGGCAGTAGGAATAAGCGAAGGAGCCTTAAGCCTTGAGTTAAAGCGCAATAAGCATCCGAGCGGTACATATTCAGCAGAATACGCAGAAGCCCAAGCTCGTAAGCGCAGAAAAAGCTCAAAGATTAGAACAGTGCTTACTGGTAGGGTAGTAGAGTATATAGAAACAAAACTAAAAGAATATTGGAGCCCAGATCAGATTTCAAATGCAGGAAAGCTAGAATCAAAGAAGCCGCATTGGTGATTT
>JBJTTW010000082.1:0-1621 GCA_046080385.1 bacterium | reverse complement strand
GCTGTATATTTAGTATTCGTAAATTTGCGAGCATGAATTAATAGGAGCTTTTCTGCGAGTCTTTTAGTTTTACCCATAACGCTAGTAGGGTTTACTGCTTTATCAGTGCTGATTAATACGAAATTCTCGACACCGTGTATCGCTGCTAACTCCATTAAGTTTTTACTACCAAGGACATTATTCTCGAAAGCCTCACAGGGATTTTCTTCCATCATAAAGACATGCTTGTGTGCGGCTGCATGGAAAATAATCTCTGGTTTAAATTCTTTAATTATGTGTTCTATACGTGAATAGTTACGAATATCAGCTATGCGAGCGATTATTTCTGTATTTATTTTATGATTTTTCAGTTCCTCTGCCTGAGTGCTTTCTTGGGCTTTCAGGTGCTTCAGTCTCTCTAACTCTTGCCTAGATTCGAATATAGAGTTCTCCCCTTTCCCCAGTAAACATAAGCTTTTTATCTGTCCTTTACTTAAAAGCTGTTTACAGAGTTCTCTACCTATGGAACCACCAGCGCCAGTAACTAAGACCCTTTTATCTTTTAAAAACTCTACTACTTCTGGAATATTTAAATTAATCTCTTCTCTACCCAGAAGATCTTCCATGCTAAGTTTTCTAATTTCTCTAATATCTACATTGCCGCCAGCTAGCTGATCTACTGAGGGTACTATCCTTACATCCACGCCAGTGCCATTACACAGTAAGCTGATACGCTTACGCTCTTTTAATGATGAACTTGGTATGGCGATAATAATCTGTTCTATAGCGAGTTCATCTACCCAGTACTGGACATCCACTATGAAACCTTTTACTTGAATGGAACCAAGTAAGCTCATGCCGAATTTTTTAGCATCGTCGTCTAGAACGCCTTTTACATCTAAACCTAACTCGGGGTGATTTTTTATTGCTTGTAGAACCTCCATGCCGCCTTCACCAGCACCGATAATTAGGGTGTTTTTAGTTTTACTAGAGAGCACTTTAAGCCTGGATTTTATATTACTCTGTTCTTTTAGATAGAAACGCAGTAGGCGAATGCCACATATTAGGGTAACGCTTAGAAAAAAGTCTATAATCATTACGCCATAAGAGACGGCGAATAAATCATGGGCTTTGGGACTGAGACCTAGAGCTATTCTAGGTAACACTATGAGTAAATTCGCTATTAGTAAAGAGCGTCCGACTTGTATTAAATCTTCTGTTTTAGTGTAACGCCAGAATTTTTTATAAATCCCAGTAAAGTAAAAAACTAGGAGCTTAATTAGAATAACAAAACCGATGATTCTTATTAATTGATCACTAATAATAAATTCACTGGTGTTGCCGCCTTGAGTATTAAGGACTCTGAGATTACTTGCAGCTATATAGGATACCGCGATAATGCTTATATCGATTATGACTCGGCTGAGGCTTTTTAGTGATTTCTGAAACATTCACTAACATTATATCTCTTTAGAGTCTTTGTTTTAACGCTTCAAATTAGGTGATTCTGGTTTTAGTATTTTGTATAGAAGAGACCACTGCACAACGAACAAGTTCAAGGCTGAGGAGTCTCGAAAGACCGCAGTGTATCAAGTATACATGAGGATCTTGAGGGATGACGAAAACGCAGAAATTGGAGTTG
>JBJTTW010000081.1:0-10081 GCA_046080385.1 bacterium | reverse complement strand
CACTATTCGGAGGAAGGAGATTATCTACTAATTCCTTTATCCCTAATTCGTCACATACTGATTTTACTAATCCGTTATGCTCTAATGCCTTCGTCTCTTTTAGCTCCATTACTTAATCAGAGCATGTATTTACGGATTTGGCCATATGTATCACTGTATTAAAACCCACTGTTTAACAGAAATTTAATATTTTGAAATCGCACCAACTGCCCTTAAAACCACTCACTGAAAGCTTTTTGGGGTTTTTATTTGGAGGGTGCGGAATGTGAGATTCAAGGCAATTTTGTATACGTTGATAAAACTAAACTAATTTATGATTTAGTAAAACCTGAACGGGGAGTCTACTTTCTCTCTCGCCCACGCCGTTTCGGTAAATCTCTGCTGGTTTCCACCCTGAGTTCTATTTTTAAAGGCGATAAAGAACTTTTTAAAAATCTCCGGATCTACGATTCTGACTATGCTTGGGAGAAACACCCTGTAATTAAACTCTCCATGGCTAACAGCCAAGTCAGCGAGACTGATACCATGGAGACTCGAATTAAAATTCAGCTAAATTATATCGCTGAAGAATACGGTGTTGAGCTGGATTTAAAGCCTTATGTGGACATAGTTTTCACGGATTTAATCCATAAGCTTCATCAGAAGACGGGAATGAAAGTCGTAGTGCTAGTCGATGAATACGATGGCCCCATTATTAATCATATAAATGAGACCGCTGCACAACGTGCAGTTTCAAGGCTGAGAAGGACGAATGACCGCAGTGCACTAGGTGTGCATGAGGATCATGAGGCGGGCGAAAACGCAGAAAATGGAGTTGTGCAGTGGTCTCTAAATGATATTCCTAAAGCTAATGAAAACAGGAACTTACTGAGGAATTTTTATAAGGTGCTTAAAGACGAAGATGCTTCGCTCAGATTCGTTTTCCTAACTGGTGTGAGTAAATTTGCTAAAACTTCTATATTTTCAGGTTTAAATAATTTAAAGATTTTAACTATGGAGCAGAAATACTCTGCCTTGCTTGGTTACACACAAGAAGAGTTAGAACATTATTTTAATAGTTATATAGAAGACTTATCCGAGAGCCTTTCGCTGGAGAAGAATCGAACTATTAGCAAAATTAAACGCTGGTATAACGGCTATAGATTTTCCGAAGATAAGACTAGAGTCTACAATCCTTTTTCGACAATGCTTATGTTCTCAGAACTGAAATTTAAAAATTACTGGTTCGCCACTGGCACACCGACCTTTTTAATCAACCTCATCAAAAAAGAAAACCCTGATATCGAAGACTTTGAAAAAGAAGTTAATATCTCTGAGTTTGAATTAGATAGCTATGATTTAGAATCCCTACCTCTCATACCGCTTATGTTTGATACGGGTTATTTAACTATTAAAGAAGCTAAACGCAGGGCTGATATAACTTCTTTTTCTTTAAGTTACCCTAACAACGAAGTGAAAATCGCTCTAATTCATAATCTTCTCGCTGCTTATTCAGAAGAAAACTCGGCTAAGGTCAGCTCCTTCGTAATCGCTCTCAGCGACATGATACTAGAAAATGATCTAGAATCTTTCATAATTAAATTAAAGTCCTATTTCGCTTCCATCCCTTATGACATAGTCCCTAAGCGTAATCTAGATGAAAAATACTTTCAGTTGATTTTCTATTTACTAATGCGCTCCACTAGCTTTAACGTGAATATTGAAGATAGAACTAGTGATGGCAGGATAGATTTAGTGCTAGAAGCTGATGATAATATCTATCTCTTTGAGTTTAAGATAGACAGCTCTGCTAGAGCAGCTTTAAAGCAGATTAAAGATAAAAAATACTATGAAAAATATTCTAATATCCCGAAAAAACTCTTTCTGATAGGTATTAATTTTGACACTAAAACGAGGAATATCTCTGAGTATTTAGTCGAAGAGTATAATTAGAAGCATGCCTGCTAAACATGCTCCCCAAGTATCTTAGGCAAATCTTTAAAAAATCCTTCTATCCCTAGACACTCCACGCCATTCTCTAGAAATAATTTCTTATCACCACCATAAATCATATAGGCTTTAGCTTCAGGATAGTCTTCCAGAAAGAGTTTTAGACTTTTTAAATCAGTAGAGTTTATAGACTTGGAGCGTTTCACTTCTATAGCAAGAAAATTCTTAGGTCCGTATAAAACGAATTCCACTTCTTGACCATTAACTGTTCGCCAGTAGTAAATTTTACAGCCAAGCTCATAATATTCATTGAGTGCAATTAACTCCTGTAAAATTAAAGTCTCTAAAGCGTGCCCCTCTATCTCTTCTAGCGAGTCTAAAAAACCTTTTGGTCTCACCGACTGATAAACCCCTACATCAAAAAAATAAAACTTAGGATGATCTATTAATTTTCGCTTTGCCCTTCTGCTAAAAACTGGTAAACGATAACTTAGTAGCATATCCTCAAGTAAATCAAAATAATTAGAAATGGTTCTAGCATTGATCCCGACTTCTCTTGCGACGGTGGAAATATTTAAAACACTTGCCTGTGAGAAGCTTGCTGCTTCTAAAAATCTACTAAAAGCCTCTAAATTTCGGCTCAGCCCTTCTTGCATAATTTCTTCATAGAGATACGTTTTAGCGTAAGAATTAAGATACTTAGTAGCCGCAGACTGATTAGATTTATATATAGTCGGCAGCATTCCTTTACTTAAGGCAGTTTTAAGCTCAAAATCTTTTTTAAGTTCTCCTGAAGTTAAAGGATACATGTGATAAGTATGCGCGCGCCCAGCTAGGAGATTCACACCTAGCTTTTTTAATTTCCTTGTACTAGAGCTAGTAAGTATAAATTTATAATTCTTCTCCTCTATCAGCCTGTGGACTGTATCTAAGAGGCTGGGTGCTTTCTGAATTTCATCTAAAATTATCCACCCCTGATACCCTGGTGGGATCTGCCTTTCAAGATTCTCTGGTCTAAGACTAATACCAAAATACCATTTTAATCTGAAAAAGACTTTTATATGTCCCTTGCGCAGTCCTAGTTTCGGACTGCTTGGACTTAAAAGAATTTTCCAGAATGGTATTAGCTCCCTTATTTTACCCTGAAAACGGAAATACTATTTCCAAAAATACTCATTTTTTAGAAACAGCATTTCCGAAAATATTGAATTATGGCATTATTTATGATCAAACCACCAAAGAAACCAACCTATTTATCTCAGAAACTGCATAAAAAGGCACACTTAAAATACCCTCTTCAAAGCTAAGCGGATTAGCTGAAATTCTAATACCCAACGGCGTTTTATATTTATCCATAAAATACCTAAGGCTCTTAAGCCTGCCTCGGTGAGAGGCTTTTACTTCAACTGGGATGATGTGCTTGCCGACTTCGATAAGATAATCTATCTCTGCACTTGCATTTTTAGCATCATTGAACCAGTAGTAAAGCCTCCTCAAATCATACGGGTCCCCGCAGACTCTCAGCTCCTGCCCGACGAACTGCTCCGTGATTAGCCCTGAACTAAAATCACTCACATAAAGGCTTTCATTATTAGCACTGATAAGATTTTGTACTAAACCACAATCAAGACCGATAATTTTAAAATCACTATCAGAAGCATTTAGCTCTAGTGGAGTCACAGTCCCGCTAGTCGCCCTTACCTTAGTAAATAGATGCGCATCGATTAAATGCTCTATAGCTTGTTTCAAATGGGTACTCTTAGATTCTGGATCTAACTGTGAATACTTAAATTTCTTAGAAATAAGGTGTGGAGCCCGCTCAAAGCTTTTACGCAGATAATAGAATTCAGAATTTTTACCATATTTACGAAAATCATCTATATAAGTATTTAAGATCTGCCTCTGCTCTCTAAAAGCTAAAGGGAACTGCTTATCATTATTTAAATACTCCCTAATCACAGCTGGCATACCACCAAGCAGTAAATATTTATGCACTTCGACTAAAAGCTTTTCATGCACAGCGTTCCCAGAAGATGCTATTCCTGATTTCAGTTTTAAAGCTTTCTTAGGTGCGTTTATAGATTTAGTGAAATCTAAATCATCTATAAATTTCAGATAGCCCACTAATTCCTGCGCCTCTAGAAACTCTCTAAAACTCAGCGGATGCATATAAAAATAATGCACTCTACCAACTGGCATAGAGACTGGCTCCTGCTTTAAAGCGAAATCCACTAAAGAACCTGCGGCTATAACATGCAAGCCTGGCATTTTTTCATAAAAATATCTTAGAGCTTGAATCGCTTTCGGGAAAAGCTGTATCTCATCTAAAAAGATTAAGCTCTCACCTGTTTTAATTTCGATATTTCGTTTTAAATATATCTGATTAACTATATGTACTGGATCTAAAGTCTCGAAATCTTCATAAAATTCAAAATCATATTCAAAATTTATAATGACCGATGTTTTAAAATTTTCCTTAGCAAAACGCTCTAGGAGAAAACTTTTCCCGACCTGCCTGGCACCACGCACGACTATAGGATGCGGATGTTTATCTGCCTGCCATTTTATTAAAGCTCTCCTATTTAAACGATTCACCCTTGGTATTATACCCCTTTTTTAAACAAAATACCAAGGGTATTATATGCAGAAAATGAAATGGTACCGTAACCTCTTAAGCAATCGCTGAAAAATGCTAAAAATAGCATTTTTCGACCCCGACCGAGGTATAAAACCTAGCTCGGGGAGCGGATCCTTAACCTCTTCACCTAACAGTCCGTGATGAGCTTATTTAGTGATAAGTTTAAGAATGGATGCCTTTACGCATTAACTTGGAAGATTTACTATCTGCTCGTACTGTTGAGTCTAATCGTATTGAATATAAAGCTGGCTGGAATCCTGATGCTATATATCGTAGTATTTGTGCGTTTGCTAACGATTTCGATAATATAGGTGGGGGCTATATCTTGATTGGTGTTGAAGAAAATTCTGAGACCAAGGTCGCTGTAAGACCAGTGAAGGGATTAACAACGCAAGAAATCGCCATGATCCAAAAAAAAATGATAGAACTTGATAGATTCATTCAACCCATCTATCACTCTAAATTATTTATTGAAGACATAGATTCACAGCAAATTATAGTGCTATAGGTTCTAGGTGGTTCCAATCGACCTTATCGCGCACCAGAAACGATTCACATCCCTTTTGATGATAGGCCAAATACTCAAGCTAATACCATTCTGGAAAATTCTTTTGAGTCCAAGCAGTCCGAAACTAGGACTGCGCAAGGGACATATAAAAGTCTTTTTCAGATTAAAATGGTATTTTGGTATAAGATTGATGATATATCTATTTTATTAATCAAGGATTATTTGCTTAAGGTAAAAAGTAAATTAGCTGATTCAATAAATAAGCTCCCAGACCTAGAATTACTCGGTCAGATGGAACTAATATCTGGACCCAATGAATATAGATTCCCTCTTAATGTAGCTCTAATGATGTTTTCTGAAAACCCTGAAAAATATTTCCCTTTGACACAGGTAGATATAGTTTATTTCCCAAATGGTGAGGCTGAGGATTATGAAGAGTATTCACCGATTACTGGGTCTGTTTCATCACAAATTAAACAAACCCTAGATTTTCTTAGGACAAACTTTCTAAAAGAAAAGGTTAGTAAGCTTCCAGATGTTCCAGAGAGTGTAAGAGTGTGGAATTACCCATTTCAAGCAATAGAAGAAATATTAGTAAATGCTTTTTATCATCGAGATTATCAGCAGCGTGAACCTATAGAGATAAGAATATATGCTGATTCTATGATTTTTATCAATCATAGTGGACCAAATCGTTCTATTCAGTTAGATGCTTTTAATACGGGTCGAGTCCTTTCAAGACGCTACCGAAATCGCCGCCTAGGAGAGTTTCTCAAGGAGCTTAAATTAACGGAAGGGAGAGCGACTGGAATACCAAAGATATTGGAGTCCTTAAAGAATATAGAGCTCCAAGATTTCACACAGACGAAGACAGGACTTTCTTTGAAGTAGAGATCTTTGCTCATCCTGATTTTGAAACTATCAATAAGTTTGAAAGAGTCGCGAGAAGACTTGAACAGCTTTTTGATAGAAGACCTACTGTAGAAGAAGTTGCTCAAGTAATGGAAGTATCTACTCAGAAAATTAAAGAGATAAATGATGTCCATCCTATTTTGCTTAAGAAGCCCGATATAAACCTAGATACAGTTGAATGGAACTTGATAGGTATTAACAAGCTTTTAGATAGACTACTCGATGATAGAGGTATAGCTAGAGGTATAGCTGCAATTGACCCTACCAGCACAAACATTCTCCCAGAGCCATTTTCACAAGATCTTAATCTAAAAACACTACAGGCTAATATTGATTTAAATATTATGAGAGGTATAGCTAGAGGTATAGCTGAAGCTAATATTGAGAAAAGTATAGAGCTAATAAAATTGGCTCAAGCAGCGACATCAAGAAAGCTGCTTATAACAGGAATAAACTTAGCTAATAATGCTAAAAACTTTGAAACTTATATAGCACCCCTAGTAAATATGGGCTGGTTATCTATGACGATACCAAATAAGCCAACTAGTCCTAAACAGCAGTATGTGATCACACCAAAGGGTCAGTTAATTTTAGAAATTTTAAAACAGAGTTTTATCTGATTAACAAAATGCTATAATCGCTAAGGTTAATTTGACCCTAAGGAAATAACATGGCTAGAAAAATCAAAAGAGAAGACTTCAGAAACATCGGTATCGCAGCTCACATCGACGCTGGTAAGACCACGACTACCGAAAGAATTTTATTTTACAGTGGCGTAGTCCACAAAATCGGTGAAGTACATGAAGGTACTTCAGTTACAGACTGGATGGAGCAAGAAAAAGAGCGTGGGATCACGATTACAGCTGCTGCGATTTCTACTACATGGAAAGATAAGTATATTAACCTTATTGATACCCCGGGACACGTTGATTTTACTATCGAAGTTGAGCGTTCTATGAGAGTTCTAGACTCAGTTATTATTACCCTTTGCTCAGTAGGTGGCGTTCAGCCTCAAACTAAGACAGTTTGGAGACAGGCAGATCGTTATAAAGTACCACGTGTAGTATTCGTTAATAAGATGGATAGATCTGGTGCTAATTTCTTTAGAGTAAAAGATCAGCTGCGTAATGATATGCGCGTGAATGCTGTTCCTATTCAGTGTCCTATCGGCGCTGAAGATCAGTTCGAAGGCGTAGTAGATTTAGTAGAAAAGAAAACTCATATCCATAAGGATGATTTAGGAAAAGATATAGAGATCATCGACGGTTACCCAGCAGATTTAGCAGAAAAATGTGCAGAAATGCGTACTCAGCTTATTGAAGCTATCGCTGAAACTGATGAAGACATGATGAACAGATACCTTGAAGAAGGCGAAGATGCTTTTACCTTGGAAGAAGTTAGAGCTGGCTTAAGAAGAGCGACTATTAAACTTGAAGTTATTCCTATGCTTTGCGGATCAGCTTTTAAAAATAAAGGTATCCAGAAAGTATTAGACGCTGTCGTAGATTACCTTCCAAGCCCATTAGATGTAGAGCAGATCAAGGGTACTGATCTAAACAATGAAGAAGTAATTCGTAAATGTGATGATGACGAGCCTATGGCTGGTCTAGCATTTAAAGTAATGACTGACCCATTCGTGGGACGTTTAACTTTCGTTAGAATGTACTCTGGAGTTATTACTGCTGGTAGTTATGTCTATAATTCATCTACTGGTAAAAAAGAGCGTATCTCTCGTATTATCAAGATGATGGCAGATGATCGCAGTGAGATCGAGGAGTTAAGAGCTGGAGACATCGGTGCTGTGGTAGGTTTTAAAGATACTACCACTGGAAACACTTTCTGTGATGAGAAGAAGCAGGTAATACTTGAGTCATTATTCATCCCAGAACCAGTTATCTCTGTAGCAGTAGAGCCTAAAACTAAAGCAGATCAAGAAAAACTATCTTTATCTCTGCATAAACTAGCAGAAGAAGATCCTACTTTCCAAGTAAAAGTAGATCATGAAACTGGTCAAACCATTATCTCTGGTATGGGTGAGCTTCACTTAGAGATTCTAGTAGACAGGCTTAAGCGTGAATTTAAAGTAGAGGCTGACGTAGGTAAGCCACAAGTAGCTTACAGAGAGACGATTAGAGGTAAATCTACATCTGACATGAAATATGCGAAGCAGTCTGGTGGTAGAGGTCAGTATGGTCACGTTGTTATCGATTTCGAACCGTTACCGATAGGTAAAAATGCTGAAGGCGAAGATCTACCGAATTTCGAATTCGTTAATAAGATCGTCGGTGGTGTAATCCCTAGAGAATATATTCCAGCTGTAGAAAAAGGTGTTAAAGAAGCTATGCTCTCTGGTGTTCTTGCTGGTTATGAGATGTTAGGTATTAGAGCTACTCTAAATCACGGTTCTTACCACGACGTAGACTCTTCTGAGATGGCATTTAATATAGCTGGTTCTATGGCGTTCAAAGATGGTACGAAAAAAGCACAGCCAGTATTACTTGAGCCAGTAATGAAAGTCGACATCGAAGTTCCAGAGGAATACATGGGTGATGTTATCGGGGATATCTCTTCTAGACGTGGTCGTGTAGAGAAAATGGAAACTTTAGGCGGTCAATCACACGTAATGACTATAGTTCCATTAGCGAACATGTTTGGTTATGCGACTGACATTAGAAATAAAACTAAAGGTCAAGGAACGTTTACGATGGAATTCTATGCTTATGAAGAAGTTCCAGCTAATGTAGCGAATGATATCGCTTCTGGTAAGATGCAGACTGCTTAGGCTTGAAGTGTATTACTAGGCAAGCATTCCTATTAATGCTTGCCCTATGGTACCTATTATCTGTGCTGTTGTGTTGTTGTTTTGCGGTTGTGCTACTGGATTGTTGTTACGTTCTCTCTCAGCATCGCGTTCCATTGCGAGCCTCATATCTTCTTCGAACTTAGCAGCTTTCTGAGCCTCGTATTCAGCTTTCATATTTCCAAGCCAATACATGCGGCCATCATGATCAAGCCTCATCCAATTACTCACAGAAAAATTAGAAGCACCATCGCCACTTCCACCATATTCGGTGTTAAATCCAGCAGAAGCCATTGCTATCATTGCCTCTTCATTGAAATTACCATTTGCATCTACTGGTACTTTTCCAAAGCGTGCTTCAAACTCAGTTAAGGCAATAGGTTTAAATGCACCAGCACTAGTCCAGTCCGAGGTAATGGCATCATTATTACTACCATTAACATTTGATAATAATTCATAAGAATTAGAAGACCCTAGCTTAGTAAACGAATCTGCTGGATTAGTATTTGTAATATTACTAGCGACAGTCGTCGCTTCCGTTAAAGTTTTCCCACCAGTTGTTAAGCTCTTACGTAATTCAGTAGAAGAAGTATTATAAGAATTCACATAAGGATTAATTCCAGAATCTCTGATATAAACTCTTCTATCCTCTAAAGCATTACTAAAATAACGCACAAAATACCTCTACTATTAGGTTTACTCGAAAAAAATTAAATATAGATTAAGGGTTTTAGAGCTTTATTCTATGCCAGAACTAGCGTCTCTTTGGAGCCCCAATCTCAATGAGCTTTTGAAAAAAATCCGCGAATTTTTTAGCATCAAAGCCATTACTAGAATTAGTTTCACTAGACCCTAAAGTAACACCTCTATCATCTTTATTAACCAGACCGTCCTTATTAATATCACCATCTTTAGAATCTATTTTCTTATCACCATCAACATCAGCGACAGCAAGCTCAAGGCCATCTATCCCATTCTTACCATCTACATCCCCGAAACCATTTTCCTTCGCATATTCTAGCTGTTCTCTAGTGACCAAAGGTTTACCATCTTGACCTTTATTCTTAGCTGGGTCATTTAATAATTTCTCATAATATTCTGTCTGTAATTTATTACCATCTAAAGTGGACTGAAAAATTAAACCAATAATTGAGAAAAGTAGAAGGGAATTTTTTAACTACAACTAATATTTTTATCACAGATTATTGATACATAGTATTTTTTCTTATGAAAAAATACTATGTGCTGTTTAATACTCCAGCATAGGCTTCTAGCGGCGTTCCGTAATCAAGGC
>JBJTTW010000080.1:0-3749 GCA_046080385.1 bacterium | reverse complement strand
TCGCCTATATCATAGATAATGACAGGCTTTTAAAACAAATTGTCAATCTTAAACCCGCCGCCAAAACTCTTGTCGGTATTCTACAACTCCATTTGAAACGTTTTTATGATTTGGCACCCCTAGGGTGCGGAATGTGAGATGTATGATTTACCGACTGGTACTAAACGTGAACGCCATTCTGCGATTCAGTTTCGTAATTTTTTATTAGATCAGGGTTATGAGATGACTCAATTCTCAGCTTACATGAGATATTTTTTTAATAAAGAAGAATTAAATGCAGCTCTGAAAAGGGTTAAAGAGCATTTACCTGAATATGGTCAAGTTTATCTTTTGCAGATTACAGATAAGCAATATCAAAATTCAACAAAGTATCATTGTCGGAAGAAAAAAAGAGAAGAAAAGAATCCTCAGCAATTATATTTATTTTAGAATTTTAGGTCTTTAAAACTCAAAAACCCCAGTATTTACTGGGGTTTTTAGGCTAGATATTTTAGCAAATTACGAATTGAGTTCTATAAGAAACTAGATTCTATAAGCTTAACTTTAAAGCCATCTTTAGCGAGTAAAGCTGCTACTGCAAGCCCTGCGATACCAGCTCCGATTATGGTGAAGTCGTAGACTTTTGGGGATTGGGGCATGGTTTTATTTTCGGTGTTTTCTGAATTGATATCCACTTTAATATATTAGCGAGAGCTTACTCGCGATTCTCTTTTTTTTCTTTAAACTGATCTATTTTAAATTCAACTTCAGCTAGAAAGGGCTTTGCATAAGGGAGTTGAATTAAATTAACTTTTAAGATGCTTTGGTAAGCTTCGTTATAATTTTCTAACTCACAGTTTGCTATTGTCTTTTGAAAATTAAATTCTGAAAATTCATATGAACTTTCTTCACATTTAGAAAGTCCTTCATTACAAACTTTGAGTATCTCCTCGTATTTGTGCTGAAAGGATAAATAACCTAGCTTGCTAAGTAAAAAAGAAGTGAAATACTTGGAAATTTCTAAGGCTTTAATTTTATTCCAGTAAGAATCTATTTCTGGTATTAGGTTCTCCAGCTCTTTTATTTTATTTTCACTTAATTTTGACTGCTTCATTAAATCAATGGCTTCGAGCTGATATCTATTGAAGAAGATATTTAGGTAAGATAATTCTTCGATTTTTTTGAGTTCAAAAGAGTCAAGAGCTTCTTTGAGTAAGCTTTTTCCTTTGTTGAAATTTTTCTGGTTATAGTAAAAAATAGCTAGATTTGCTTTAAATAATGGTTTTCTGCTTATCGTTAAATCTAAAGAATCTAAAAAGGATTTGAGGTTTTCTTCAGTTTCTGAATATCTCACTTGAAGATAAATGGCATTGAGATTAGTGGGGTCTTGGCTTAGTATTTGGTTTAGTTCTTGGTGAGCGGCTCTTGGGTCTTCGGCGTAGAAATATCCATAAGCTTTGGATAAGTGCTTTTCAGAAGAAGCTTCTGAAGTAGATTCACTTGCTTGGAAGTAATAGTTCGTAATTTGCTCGCGGTCTTTTTTTTCGAGAAACCAAGTTTTAGACTGTAATATGCGAGCTTTTAAAATATAAATTTTGTATTTAAATTCATTTGATAATTGATTAAATAATTCTTCCTTGCAGAGTTTATTGATGAGATTAAGAGCTGAATCTATCTGTAAATCATTTTCAAATAGATCAGTTGCGAGACTGATGGTGTTAGATATATCAATGTATTCTTTTTTGTTCATCGGTGAGAAAATAAGCTTATAGCTTCAGTTTAAACCCTTTCCTAGAAGCAAACTGCTGAATAATCTGATTCTTAGTCTTCTGACTCAGCCTATTCTCCTTTAAATTCAGCTCTATGAGCGAATCTGGAATTTCTAAGTTTTTAATATGCTGAATAAGATTACTCTCTAGATTAAGCTTCTTAAGCGTGCTTGGTAATTTTAAATCACTTAAAACATCGCCGCGAGTGATATCTGGACCGAAGGTAAATATGCGATTACGTTGTAAACTTAATTCTTCTAAACCCTCTGGGAGAATAAGGTCTGAAAATGTTTCACCTGTAATATTGTTGTACTCTAAATCTAATTTTTTAAGCCCTGCTGGAAATATAGTACCTGAAAAATCGTTAAAGAAGCCATTTCCAGCGTCTAGGTCTTCTAAGCCAGTGGGTAAGGTGCTGCCAGAGATGTGTTTGATGCGATTAGTGCCGAGTGTGAGTTTTTTAAGAGTGCTGGGGAAATTTATGTTGTCAATGGTGGTGACTTCTCCATCAGTGAAGTAGAGGCTTTCTAAGCCTTCGTTGAATTGGATTTTGTCGAGGTTGGTGAATTTGATGTTTTTATTGGAGTCTGTGATTGAGAATTTTTTTAAAGTACTAGGAAATTTAAATTTACTAAAGTCCTGAATATCTGTATTAAGCATTGATAGAATTTCTAAGCCATCATTTAAATTTAGTTTATCTGCATCTTGAATTGGATTAAAACTTAAAAATAATTCTTTAACAGAGCTTGGTAAAGCTAACATGGAAGCATCTTGAATTTCATTTGAGACTAAATTCAATCTTTCTAATCCTTGATTAAGTTTTAAATTCTCTAAGCTGGAAATCTTATTACCAGCTAAACTTAAAACTTTCAGAGTCGAAGGTAATTTCAATCCAGAAAGATCACTAATCTGATTGTCCGTTAAATAAAGCTTTTCAAGCCCTTCTTTAAAAGCATAAATACTTAAATCGCTAATTCCTCTTTTACTTAAATTAAGTACTTTCTTGCTCTTTGCTGCTTGAGCACTAAAGTAAAAATAGCTAAAAGCTAAAGTACCCACTGTGAGCAGTATTCCTAAGTATCTAAAATATTTCACCATAAAAAACTTCTCTAATATTTTCCTGATCATTTACGTTTCCCTCCGCCACCACCTCCAGAGCCACTAGAAGCACTCACTTTAGGAGCTGACTGTATAGCTACTACTTGAGGTGCTGGAGCTGCCTTCGGCTGATTATCAGCATTATTCTGTTTACTTTCAGTAGATTTTTCTTTAGCGACTATTGCTTTTGCTGGCTCATCTTTAGCACGATTGGCCATATAGTCATCGTACTTATCACGGGCTTGGACTAATTCTTTTTTTTCCTGATCCCGAGCTTTTTCCGCTTCTTTAATTTCTTTTTTGATGTCATTAATTTCTTTTTTTGATTTATCACCTGCCTTAGCGTCAGCTAGTTTATCTTTCTTTTCCTCCACCAAATCCCTAGCCCCCTCCAGCTCAAGCATCGCCTGCACCTGCTTCTTATCCAGCTCCTTAGCATTATCTGAGATATAAATTTTCTCAGCGATCAGAATTTCAGCAGCCTTCGCCGCGTTATTCGTCTCTAAAGTAGCTCCAGTATAATTTAAACCATCATTCTTTAAATTCTGATATAAATCTTCATGCCAGTCTTTACGCTGCTGATTAATATTTAACTGCTGCGAGCTCGCTAAATCTGCCTGAATATTTAAAAATGCCTTCACCGCAGCTTCTGAACTCTGTCCTTTGAAAAGATCTGCTGTGCTGAATTTCTGATAAATCGCTGTGCCATCCCTATCTTCAGTTTTAGGTTTAGTATATTTAAAATTCACGTTATTTACTTTGGATTTATCGCCTAAATCATCAGTATGAAATTTAGTAATTAAGGCTCCGTTACTGTCATAGACCTTAAAGTAACTAAATTCACTATTTTCAGGGCGATTATCATTTACTCCAGCTTCTTTAGTCGCCACCACTACCGCCCCC
>JBJTTW010000079.1:0-3178 GCA_046080385.1 bacterium | reverse complement strand
GTTTAAATGATTTTAATGGGGATTTTAATATATGAATATGGACGCTATATAGGAGTTTCCGTCCCCATGCGGGGTTTAAATGATTTTAATCTAAAAAAACGCTGTAAAACTGAATCAAGGGCATTAAGTTTCCGTCCCCATGCGGGGTTTAAATGATTTTAATAATAATAGAGCTAGATTCTAAGGGCTATGATGTTGGTTGTTTCCGTCCCCATGCGGGGTTTAAATGATTTTAATATTTAAAAACCAGTAACTTTGGTGGTTATTCTTATCGGTTTCCGTCCCCATGCGGGGTTTAAATGATTTTAATAGATGCAGATTTAGCTTCCAAGTGCAGTTATCAAGGTTTCCGTCCCCATGCGGGGTTTAAATGATTTTAATAGCAAACTATAAAAACCATACTGAGATTATACTATACACATCCTTTGCGGGGGAGTATAGAAATTCAAAAGAATTATATTCAATTTTCAGTTTACAGCAAACCTCAAATACTATTAAATAAAGTATCGTGGCACTTTGTGATGATTCTAGCATTTCATAAGAAACCCTATATGCCTCGTAAAAATAAAAAAATCTTTTATAAAAAGCATAAACTGCTTACAAACCATCTCTAGTAAATATTTTAATCGCTCAAGAGCAAGCTACTATATCATTTTTTGATATAAATCAAGTTATTTACTCGTTTATAATTTACTTTTATGAATATAAATTACACTATTTTGATTGCGTGTATTGGGAAAAGCGATCCTTATTCTCTTAATAAAGATGGCTGTAAAACTGGTCCTAGTCTAAGTCTCACTTTAAAGTTTTTACCTAGCCATTTTATTTTTTTTGTAAGTAAAGATATTGAGACAGAAAATCGTTTATTCATTTTAGAAAAAGCTATTAATGAACTTTATTTAGAGAAAAATCTTCCAGCTCCCTGTTATGAGATTATTAGAATTTCTGAAGATGCTGAAACTTTTGATTACCAAGAAACCCTAAAGAAAACTACTAATGAATTAAGATCTAGGCTAGCTAAGTTTCCTAAAGATAGTCACTTCATCTTTTCTAAAACCTCTGGTACGCCTCAGTATAAAATAGCTTTAGAGATTTTTCCTAATTTATATATGGAGAATTATAATTTCGAGATCATTACTAAAAGTGATTCAGGGAAGGGACTGTTCGTGCTAGATCCAGCTCACTGCTCTACCCAAGAAATTTTCGGTGACATTGCAGATGAGACTTATTTACTTAAAGAAAGTATAAGTGATTCGATTATTACGAGCAATGAATTCAGCTCCCAGTCAATATTTAGTAAATTGCAAACTGTAAAGGAATTGATAAAAGAACATGAATACAATGCCGCTATTAGTATCCTTGAAAATATATTCCCTTATCTAAAACTCGGACGCAATGCTGAGGCTGATAAAAATTGGTTGAATGATATATATGAGCAAAACACTATGAAATCAGTATATAAAGCACTTAAATTAGCAAGAGCATTATTAGCTTTTGATTTAGGAACTGGAAAGGAATCAGCAAGAGCCTTAAAGAGTCCTCAAATTCAGCCTTTTTTTGAGAGATATGAAATGAATGACTCTAAAGCTAGATCTGAATTAGCTTACCTGAATTTTGAAATTTTTAGAAAAAAATCTTTATATAAAGAGCAGCTTTTAAGCTTCTGTATACTCTTGGAAAGACTTAGAAAAGAAAATATAAAGCAGTGGAGCTTAGAATATACTCTATTTGAGCTTAATGATAAAGAAAATATCAGAGAAGAGAGTCTGAGTAAAGAGTTTCATGCTTATTTTTATGATTTTATTAATAGAGATGAGTGTATTGAGATTCCTAAAGCATCAGCAGCTAAGCTGAGCCCAAGTGAACCTATACGTTCGCTTACCCTACCAGTCTTAGAAGCTGCTGCTCATTATTTATATGAGATTCATGAAGTTAAGACAGATACTTATGAATTCTATAGAGCTTTGGCATCAGATGGAAGTAAATTGTCAGCTTATAAAGCTATTAAGAGTTTGAGAGATACTTTAGCTCATGATTTTTGTACCATCAGTAAAAAAGAATTAATAGCTTTGGAGACATTAGTTCCTTTAGTGAAAAGTACTTACCCCAGTATCTGTATCAATGACTCTATCTACGATAAAATACAGGAATTCATCTTCAGGAAAATGTTTTCCCTCATTTAGATATTTATGAAACCTTTTTGTATATTAATTGATATAGATGGAACCTTGGCTTTAAAAGGTTCTAGGCATCCATATGACTTTAATAAAGTCTCAGAAGACTCTTTAAATCAGATAGTGCATGATGTTATAGCTGCATATCTAAACTACAATCCAGATACAGAAGCCATTTTTGTAAGTGGTCGGAGTGATATTTGTTTGGAAGATACGAAAGAATGGCTATTCGATAAATGTCTATTTTTGAAAGATGATAAGTTCCCTCTATTCATGAGGGAACATGAAGATTACCGCAGTGATTTTATTATTAAAGAAGAAATTTACCTTAATAAAATAGCCCCTTATTATTCAGTTAAGTTAGTTTTTGATGATAGAGATTCTGTAGTTAAAATGTGGCGAAGCCATAATTTATGCTGCTTTCAGGTAGCTGATGGAGATTTTTAATTAGCCATATGACCAGCATTTATGTCACTGAACCTGGAGCAATACTTAGTAAAGCTGGTAATAAACTGGTTATCAGTAAAAGTAAAGAAGCTGCAATTAAAGATTTTCCTATTGAAAAAATAGACTCTATAGTCATGATAAATTCGGCTAATCTCTCAAGCCAGCTCGCTGTCGAGCTTTTAGAAAGAGATATTACTTTAACTTGGCTTTCTAATAAAGGTAAATTTTATGGACGCTTAGAACCTACTCGAGCAGTGAATATAGAGAGGCAGATAACCCAATTTTATTTAGCTGACGATAAAGAATTTTCTTTTGAAATTTCTAAAAAATGGATTTATGCTAAAATTCGCAACTCGCGTGTAATGCTTTCTAGATGGGCAAGAGAGCGAAAAATAGATTTAAATTCAGGACTAAATGAATTAAAAAATATCGCAGATACGATTAAAAATAATCAAGTCAAAGATGCGGAATCACTCATGGGATACGAAGGTAGAGCATCTAAAATATACTTTGATGGACTAAAACAAATAGTACCAGAAGAATTTAGTCTCACTCAT
>JBJTTW010000078.1:0-13384 GCA_046080385.1 bacterium | reverse complement strand
AAGACCAAATACACCAGCTACGGGAACAAGACCTGCTGCTCCAGCTGCTACCGCAAGACCAAATACTCCAGTTCAACAAAGACAGACTAGTGGCAGACCTAGATTGACTCCAGAGCTAGTGGACACTAATATTAATCAACAAGCTGTTCCAGCTCAGACTGCGGTGCCGGTATCTGTCCCAGTAACTCCAGTTATACCTCCACCTTCAGCCCCAGTAGATAGTCAATTCTCAAGTGCTATTGAAAAATTAAAAGAAAATGCTCAACAAGGAGATACCCAGCCTTAGATGTTAGCCGAGCTTAATCAAGCATTTTTTGGTAATCCAGTGCTAATGAGCATGACTCAGTGGGTTATAACGGCATCATTGATTTTTGCGAGGGTAGTCAGTTTTTTACATCTAGCTCCAGTATTCTCTGATAAAGGTGTTACGACTATGATTCGCATATCAATGTCTTTGTTCTTGTCATTTATCCTTTACGATATTTTGCCAAATATCCAAGAACCAGCTGGCGGCTATTATTTGCCATACGTTTTAGGTCTAAATATAGCCATTGGTCTAATGATGGGTTATGTTACTAGGTTAATGTTTTCAATAGTTATAGCTGGTGGTGAGATGATGGATTCATCGATGGGCTTCTCTTCAGCGCAGATATTTGATCCCGCTTCTGGAGCACAAACCACAATGTTTGGTAAATTTATGTCATCACTTGCGATTATTATTTTCTTTTTTTGTGAAGGACCTGAAAATTTAATCAGAGGTCTTCATAAAAGTTTTGAAACTTTACCACTTTATTCTGCGAATATTACTTATGAAGTAGATAAGGTAATAAATTTAACTGGAGATATAATCAGCATGGGCTTTATAGTTGTTAGTCCCATAGTGCTTACTATTTTATTAAATGATTTGATATTAGGCCTGATATCCAGAGCATCTCCACAAATAAACGCATTTCAGATAAGTTTTACTATTAAGCCTATGCTTGGCCTTGCGATTTTTATTATGATATTACCTCTATATTTTCGAGGTTTGATTAATTTGTTATCAAACCCCGTCAGGTTCTTCTAGTAGAGACCGCGACACAACTCCATTTCCTGCGTTTTCGCCCGCCTCATGATCCTCATGTAAGCTTGATAAATCAAGCTTGTATTTCTGCTTGCTCGCATATGACATTAATGTCGTATGCTTGGCATCGCTGGAAATTACTTCGAGTACACTGCGGTCATTCGTTCTCCTCAGCCTTGAAACTGCACGTTGTGTCGCGGTCTCTATTGGGCATTGCGACACAACGTGCAGTTTCTGCGTCCTATTTTCTGCCACTTATATAACCATAAGCAATAAAACTAATAATAAGACCAGATACCGCTAAGAGTATTTCACTTGCACCTATAGAAAAATATTTGACGAGGAGAAAAAGCAAGAAAGCTGAAAATATTGCTCGTGACAGAGAGCCGATGATTTTTGTAGATTGTGAATGTAGATTACGGGAGAATGCTTGAATATAGGCGAAAGAGAAGTTTAGAACTCTGAGGTAGATTTGAAAAACTAAGGCTGTTAAAAGAAATTTTAAAAATATAGCTTTAAAAAAAAATATAATAAAAATTAAAGAGAATAGAATGCTTACTAGGTGAGTATTTGCGAGATTTAATTTTTCTAATTTCACAGAATAATTATACTAGAGACTGCTGCACAACGTGCAGTAACGCAGAAAATGGAGTTGTGCAGTGGTTCCTGATAATAAAAAACCGCCACTGTTTTTAAGAGTGGCGGTTTTAAAATATTTATTAGAGTATATTAAATTTTATTTGTGATCTTTGCCATCTTTGTGATCATCATGGCTTTTGTGCTCATCTTTCTTTTTGTCGTGATCACATTGTTTATGCTCATCTTTCTTTTTATCATGCTCATGAGATTGTACCTCAGCGATAACTAAAGTGGATTTAGCATGATTAACAGCACTTACTGTTACACCAGTAGCGACTGCTAATGCAGTTAAAGCTAGTAATGAACCTTTAATCCATTCAGTTATATTAAGTTTTTTCATTGATTTCCTCCGTTTTTGGAATTTACTTCCAAAGCTTTTCATTCCACATGGCCAGACTCCTTTATCAAGACCCTTAGTAAAATGAAAATCCCCTCGCAAGCTTAGGCGATATTTCTATACAGAGAAGTCGAATTTATAGCAGAATTTCTAGTATCTTCCACGGAATTTATAAGCTCATCTAAGCAGTTCAAAAGATTTACTTCTCTTTCTGTTACTAGTTTATTTTCAACAACTAAAGAATTTAGATTCTCTTGAGCTTTAAGAAAACTTAGCTCACCTCTAAGGTAGCTTAATGCAGTATTGAATATATTCATCGTATTTAACGAATCAATTCCTAGAACTACATAGAATTCTTTCAATGAATTGATTTGCTTAATTATTTCTGACAGTTTTTGACCATTTGGGTTGATCATGATTTTCTCCTTTTTTGATTGTACCCTAATGACTACAGTATTGTGCAGAAAATGCAGACTGTCTATAGTTTAAAATTAAATATAGCTAATACTTGGAACTATTTTCGATCCCAATATTAAAGTTTTATAATGTTAAGGTTTCTTAACCTTCCATATAAGAATCTATCACAGTTCTGGGTAGTGGTAAAGGGGGAAATGCGAGTTTAGTATAATATCATTCTGGAAAATTCTTTTGAGTCCAAGCAGTCCGAAACTAGGACTGCGCAAGGGACGTATAAAAGTCTTTTTCAGATTAAATGGTATTTTGGTATAACATATCTTTGTGAGTGAAAATAAATTAAGAATTCTTACAGGAGATAGACCAACAGGGCCTTTGCATTTAGGCCACTATCTAGGTTCACTCCAGAATAGGGTTGTACTGCAAAATCAAGGTGAATACCAGCAATATATACTGATCGCCGATACTCAGGCTTTGACTGATCACTTTTCAGAGCCATTAAAAGTGCAGGAAAATATACTAGAAGTAACTATGGATTATTTAGCTGTAGGGATAGATCCTAATCTCAGTACGATTTGTGTGCAGTCGCTCTTAACTGCACTCCCAGAGATAACTATGTACTTTTTAAATCTACTTACATTGAATCAAATTGAAAGAAACCCTACGGTTAAAGAGGAAATTAAACAGAAAGATTTCGGGAACAAAATTCCAGTCGGTTTTTTAATCTATCCAGTAAGTCAGGCCGCAGATATAACTGCTTTTCTTGCAGACCTTGTCCCAGTTGGTGCAGATCAGATTCCGATGATAGAAGATACTAATTTTATAGTTAGAAAATTTAATGATATGTATGGGGCCGGCACGCTGAAAGAGTGTAAGGCTAAAGTCCCAGAGCAGTTTTCAAGGCTTATAGGAATAGATGGTAAGGCTAAAATGAGTAAGTCTTTAGGGAATTGTATTTATCTGAAAAGCACTAGTGATGAGCTGTGGACTCAAGTTAAGCAAATGTACACAGATCCAAATCATATAAGAGTAGAAGATCCTGGTCAGATAGAGGGTAACGTTGTTTTTACGTATTTAGATGCTTTTGATGAAAATAAACAAGAAGTCGCAAGATTAAAAGATCAATACAGGCAGGGCGGGCTTGGTGACATAAAGATAAAAAAATATCTTTTTGAAGTTTTGGATAATAAATTTAAAGGCATCAGAGAAAGAAGGCTAGAGCTAGCTTCGGATAAAGCTCAAATAATTAAAATACTCAAAGAAGGTACTCTTAAAGCAAATGAAGTAAGCCAAGCGACTTTAAGTAAAATGAAACGAGCTATGAAAATGTTTGAGTTTGTTTAGATAATTCCAAAAGGCTGTCAAAATAATATGCTAAAATGCGTTTAAATGACATGACCAGTTCATTGCCTTTCTTTACTAATCTTATTTCCGAGCTTCAAGGCTTTCAAAAACTAGCTAATAACAGCATAAATAACTTAACTACTGAAATAATAGAAGAACAAAACCGTTTAACTTCAGAGCCGCAAAGACCAGTCGAGTTACATGTAGCACCCGAGATACAGGTTCAGCCTAAGCAAACTAACAATCCTTTAATTGAGTCCCCTACCGAAGAGGAAGACCTTAGAATGGCTCTGTTAAAAGCCCAACCATATATAACGAGAAGTAAGATATCCTACTCTAATAATGAACACCCAGAACTCGGAGACGGTTATTTATTTAATCCTGGGATTTTCAAGGATAGGCTTACTAAACCTAAAGAAGATTCAGATTCTTATCTCAACTTTATGAGCTCGCTTCAAGATTACTTTATAAAAAAAACGCCAGAGGAATTTGCTGATCCATGGAAGTACGGTGAGTATATACAATCACTCAAGAATCAACCACCTTATCCAATACCGTTACTAACAGAGAAGTTCTCAATTTGGCTCAAGAGTTATAACGAAGTCAATAATGTTGATAATGGACCGATGCCCATAGACTTGATTAAGGATAAATACGAACTATCTATGTGGGAACAATTGAATTTTACAAGCCCTCAATCTTGGCAAGAGAAGCAAGAGAGACTTCAGGAGAACAAGGAACAGGCTAGAAGAGATAGTCAACGGTGGTTGAACTTTGTTAAACAATCAATACAATTCTTGCAGGAGATGCGGGAATACTGTATGTACAATGCGTCTTCTCGGACTGCATACTTCGATCCAAAATGTATGTTTCAATTAAGCGAATTGCAAAAATTTATAATAACGGAAGTGGAAAAATTTTCTCCAGAAGTAATTAAGAAGCTAATTCGTCATACAGACACCGATAATAACAGTAAAGCAGCGAATGATTTTAATAATTCGATCGAATTTTATCTAAAGACAGCTCGGTCGTCTGTTTCCGATTTAGATAGTAAGAATTTAACAATAAATCCAGCTAATATTAAGTACATAGAATCTTTTTTCGTAACAGAAATGGCAGATGCTAAGACATCAACAAACATGGGCTATCTTTATACATTATTAAATTCTGTCCATCAAGCTTATGTCGAGAATTATCCTAGCGAGGGTTCGATTGATGACAAAGAACGTAATCATATAGCTCGGATAATTTCAAATCTAGCAGAATGTTTCAATGCGCGCAATCCAGATGAAGCACAAAAAACATTTATTAATAAATTAAAAGATTTTTACACTATAGAAATAGAGAATACGAATCCACTCTCATAATGTCCTCACAAATAATCTTATGGTTTTAACGATTCAGAAAATCTTGCACTAGTAAATCGCAGTCTTCGTTAGCTAAAAGAAAATTTTCTAAAGCACCAGAAACTAATCGCTGACGATTAAGTTCAAACATGCAGATAGAAGCAGTCACAGATAAATTCAAACTCTGAAGCATACCGAGCATGGGGATTATGATACAAGAATCCGCTTGCTCAATAGCAAATTTAGAAAGACCTCTATTTTCATTACCAAGGGCGATGGCGACCTTATCCTCAGCTATAAAATTAGTTTCATAAATGGATTCTGCTTCGTCGGTTAAAGCTGTGGCGTAGATCTTGTAACCTTGTGATTTCAGTTCAGCATAAGCATTTTCGGTCTTAGAAAAAATTTTAAAATCTATCCATTTATTTGCTGAAGAAGAGCTGTTTTTCCCTACTAGGCGAGGATCAAAAGGTCTTTCTTTATCAAAGATTATATAGAGCATTTGGATGCCAAAAGCATCGCAGCTTCTGAAGACAGCTTCTATATTGTGTTTGTCATGTATGTCTTCTAGAACTATAATCCCCTTACGTCTTTGCTTGCAGGTTCTAGTAATTTTTTCTAATCGTTCTGGGGTGGGCATTCTTAACTTCATTTTAAAATATATATCCTATAATGAAGTTAGGAGTATATTAAGATGCTAATTGGTAATATTCAGGCTAATCGCAATGAAGCTGGGGAGATTATAACGCCTAGTGGTAATACCGTATCTGAAGAGCAGATAGAGGCAACGACTTTCAGAGTAAAAAAAAGTAAAGTAGAAGCTCTTGCAAGTAAATTAAACACTACCATTCCCGCAGTGAACGAAAAAAATGTTGATGAGGTATTAAAAAATTTGATTAGTGAAGCTAATGCCCTATCTATAAGAGAAAAAGATAATAAGGAGATAAGAGCCGAAGATACTAGGCATGGACAGGATCAGGAATTATTTTTTGCAGCAGGAATCACTGGTAATAAAGTTATTGTTTCTCAGATCTTAGGTGCTGAAGGTATGGAAGATCGAGAAAATCAAAATGCCTTGAAGATAATGGATAAAGCCCAAAATAAAAATATCAGAGTTTATGAGGATACAGTCACTAATGGTAAGAGTGTTGAGTTAGATCGTCTTGAAAATAATATTGCAATTGCGGAGAATCTTGAAAATAAAGGTTTAAATATCAATGTTGATGAGAAATCTGAGACAGTCTTAAAGCAAATCATTGATAAATTAGATAATAAATCGAATAAATCAGACCATGTGGGGAATGAATCTAATTTTGAAATTTTGAATGATTTAGGTAGTAACAAGCAAAGTAATACACTAAGCAAGACTTAGCTGATTATTCAAAACTTCTCTAATTTTTAAAACATCTATTAATGCATCTTTTAATTTATTTAAAGGAATCATATTAGGACCATCAGAGAGAGCAGAGCTAGGATCAAAATGGGTTTCTGCAAATATCCCTGTAGCTCCAGCGGCTACTGCCGAGCGGGCTAGTATAGGCGCATAATGTGAATTACCAGAGGATTTATCCCCAGCAGCTCCTGGAAGCTGGCAGGAGTGCGTGGCATCAAATATAGTCCTAATGCCAAGCTGTTTTACTTGATCGAACATACGCATATCTACGACTAAATTATTATAGCCAAATGAGTTTCCTCGCTCACAGATAAACACATTACTGTTACCAGCTTCCTTACATTTATCTACGATATTCTTTACCTCTGCTGGAGACATGAATTGGCCTTTTTTAATATTTAAAACCTTTCCAGTAGCACTAGCTGCGTTAATTAAATCAGTCTGCCTACAGAGAAAAGCTGGTATCTGAAGAATATCTAATACTTCAGCAGCAGGCTTAGCCTGACTTACTTCATGAATATCTGAAACCAAAGGAAAGTAAAAAGTTTTTCTCACTTCTTCTAATATTTTCAAACCTTCATCTAGACCCGGTCCTCTAAAACCATTAAAAGAAGTTCTGTTTGCTTTATCAAAAGAAGCTTTAAATACAGGAACTATACCCTGAGCGATACCTAATTTATAAAGATCATCAATCATAATCTTTATCTGTTCAGCGATACGCATCACGTTATCGCGAGATTCTATAACACAAGGGCCAAGAAGCAGTGGGAAACTGTTTTCTTGCATAATATCTTCGGCGAAATTATATTCATGAACAGAGGGCATAATCTACTAAGGTTATCACAAAGCCAAATTAGCTAACTCATCCGCCCGACTATTAAACTCACGGCGTACATGAGTAAAGCTTATAGAGCTAAAATGAGGCAGCAGCTTCTGTATCTGAGCATATAGCGGTTTGATATTTTCATTTTTAACCTTATAGACTCCCTTAAGCTGTTTAATCATCAGCTCACTATCGGCATAGACTTCTATAGACTCGCCTTTATATTGCTTAGAAAGCACTTCTAAAGCACGAATTAAGGCAGTATATTCTGCAAAATTATTAGTCTGCACGCCTATCGCTTCAGAAAGAGTTAATAGTTCCTGATTATCTTTTATCACACTGACACCAATAGAAGCCCTGCCTGGATTACCTTTTGATGCACCATCGGTATAAACTTTTAAAATACTAAATCCCCTTTTTAATAAAAAGACTATTTTGCGAAAATATGATGAAACTAAACAGCAGTCGCCTGCTTTATTTTCTTAAGATCTAGCTTAGCTAAAGATGGAATAAAATCATCTACATATTCAGCATTAGCTTCTTTATCAGCTTCTCTTAAGACACCAGACATGACTGCTATAACGTGAGCTCCAGCTTCTCTGCCCACTCTCGCATCGACTGGTGAATCAGTGATAAATATAGTTTCTGATTCTTTGACTTTAAGCTGCTTACAGATAGACTTATAGAGATCTACAGTTTTATATTTACCGCAAACGCTCGTCTCGAAAATGCCATTAATAGAGAATTTTTCGATAGTCTTCTGGCTATTCTTCTCTGAATCAGATGTGTAGAGAGCGAGTTTATAACCAGCTTTAGAAATAGCTTTAATTTTTTCAATAGAACCCTCTACAGCAATAATCATATCTTCCATATTTAATTGATCAGCCAAATCTTTATCAGATTTACGTACATCTTGAATCGCATTTGCCCAGCTATAAGCAGGTTCTAGGTGATTTACTGCAAGATATAGACCAGTGGTAACTGCCATTCTGACCATATCTGCGGGCATACATACTGGTGAATCAGCATCTATTGATTCATCATCCTCATCTACTCCCATCGCTCTAATACACATGGTTCTAACATAGTTAAAGTCTTCCCATTTAGCAGTGGTATACTCAGCGAGAATCTGCGCTCTTGCTGCTATAATCCTCATCCAGAGCTGATGAAAGTCAACGAAAACACCGTCTTTATCTAAAATTATGGCTTTAATATTATCGTAGCTTTTCATATAACATACAAAATATAGCATTAGAAGCGGACTTAAGCAATTGACCGATGGTCTATTTAAATTCTAAATGAAGCTAATGGTATCTAAAATTCTTTACTGTATTAATAAAAACCTTAGCATGCTCTGGGTCGATATTCGGTAATATACCATGGCCTAGGTTAGCAATGTAACCTCCTTGGGTACCAGCTTCACCGAGCATTTGTAGAGTTCTTCTTTCAATAAAATTCTTATCACCAAATAAATAGCAGGGATCAAAATTACCCTGGACAGCTATAGACCTAGATGTAGAAAAGCTTTTATAAGAACTCAAATATTCTCTAATCTCTCTTAAGTTAGACCTCCAGTCTATACTCAGCACATCAGCACCAGATTCCACCATATAATCAATAACGCTAGAAACTCCATTTACATATAGAGTAATTAAGGCGTCAGGGTATCTAGCTTTAATTCCAGAAATAATTTTTTGTTGGTATGGTAGTGCAAACTGCCTGTAATCATCTCCAGAAAGAACTGAAGCCCAAGTGTCGAAAAGCTGAAGCATGTCAGCTCCGTGTTTAAGTTTTACACAAAGATATTCAACAATAGTCTCTGAGAGCTTTTCTAATAGCAGATGCATAGCCTCTGGCTCTCTATACATTAAAGCTTTTATATTATCGAAATTTTTAGAGCCGCCCCCTTCTATTAAGTAGCTAGCTAAAGTCCAGGGTGCTCCAGCGAAACCAAGTACTGGAACGGCAGAGCCGATTCTCTCTTTAATAGTTCTTAAAGTTTCATAAACGAAACTGCAGGATGATTCTATGTCACTAGGCACTAATAGTTTTTCAATCTGAGCAGCAGTTCTGATCGGTGTTCTAAATTCTGGCTTACCTGTATCGAAGCTTAAATCAGCTCCCATAGGCTCAAGTGGAATTAAAATGTCAGAGAACATAATAATCGCATCCACACCTAAAATCTCAAAAGGCTGAATACTAACTTCAGCAGCTTTATCTGGATTTTTACATAATTCAAGAAAGCTCATCTGTGAGCGAATCGCTTGGTACTGTGGTAAATAGCGTCCAGCTTGACGCATCATCCAGACTGGTGGACGAGCCGTTTTTTCTGATTTAGCAGCCTTTATAATCAGGTCGTTTTCAAGAATAGTCTTAGTCATAAGTACAGTTAAATAAGGTTAGCATAATGAGACTAATTCTTAAGCTAGAGTAAAAGATATCATTTGCTATATTAATTATGTATGTCGATTAAGAAACCGAATGAAAAGCTTGGTTTAAAGCCTATTTGCATAGGTGATATTGAGTTAAAAGGCCGTGTTTATATTCCACCGATGGCTGGTTTTACTGATCTTCCTTATCGCATGGTGGCAAGAGAGTTTGACCCTGATGTACTGATGTCTACTGAAATGCTCAGCTCTAGAGCTATGATTTACAGTGACATATATAAGTCACCATCAGATCCTAGTAAAATGGATATCCCTGAAGGTGAGTCACTTACTGGTGTTCAGCTTTTCGGGCACGAGCCAGAATTAATGGCTTTAGCTGCGAAAATGGCTACTGATGCGGGAGCTAGATTTATAGATATTAATATGGGCTGTCCTGTTCCTAAAATCGTGAATGGTAAAGATGGTGCTGCTTTAATGAAAGAGCCAGAACTCGCTTGTGAAATAGTGAAAGCGGTAATTTCATCTACGCATTTACCAGTTACTGTTAAAACTAGGTTAGGCTGGTGTTACAGCAGTCTTAATGCTAGAGATTTAGCTTTTAGATTTCAAGACTTAGGAGTCGCAGCTTTAACACTGCACGGCCGCACACGTTCACAGAAGTACGAAGGAGAAGCACAGTGGGAGCTGATCGGTGAAGCTATCGCTGGTTTAGATATACCAGTCTTCGCGAACGGCGATATTAAAACTTTAGAAGACGTTAAAGAGATTTTAGAAACGACTGGAGCAAGTGGCGTAGCCATCGCTAGGGGAACTATGGGTAGACCATGGTTTTCTAAGCAGGTAAATCACTATCTTGAAACAGGTGAGGTGCTGCCAGAACCGAGTCATGCAGAGAGACTGGAACTATCTTTAAGGCACTGTAAGTTAATGGTAGATTATCGTGGCGAAAAATCTGGTACTAAAGAGATTCGCAAGCATATAGTTAAATATACTCAAGGTATTCCTAATTCATCAGAGATGCGCGCGAAATTAAGCACTCTTAATTCCTATGCGGAAGCTGAGGATATGATTAATCTCTTAAAAGAAACTTTAATTAGTAAATAAAATTTAGTTAAGCGCTGAAAGCTAGTTGTCTACCAACTTGAGCTTTTTCTCTATTTGATGAAATAAATGAGCTAGAGCCAGATGAACCATATTTTGTAGAACCATTACCTAAAGATCTATATGATGCCGCATAAAATTGAGCCACTGTATGTGAAGAATGAGCTAATTTAGAAGAATCTCCGTTACCTGCTTGAGTGAAAAATCCTTCCGGGTTTCTATTTCCAAGATTGTTTTGAGTATATATAAATGGCTTTTCTTCATCTAGTACAGTAAACTTTACATCTACTATTTTATCTGGATCTATATTGAAAGTATTTTGTCCACCAAATAAGTTACTGAATATAGTATTACTTACCACCATACAGAGTACTTATTGCCAGCTTAGGTTAACTTAACATTAAGAGCAAAGTTATTTTAAAAATTTTTTGATAATAATTTTACGGAATCATCCCTTGACACACATATTTGCCTAGCTTAAAATTAGGAAAGTTTAAAACCTTATTCATACTTTAAACTGGGTACAATATAAAATGGAAGCTATCACATATGAGGAAAATAATAATTTGAAATTTCAAATTGTTTATGACGGGCCAGCTTTAGAGGGAAGCGAAATGTCTGCTAAAGACCTAGCTGAATCTTTGGTTGCTATAACTGATGTTTTAGAAAACTTGAATGAAGTTTTAAATGGCAGTAAAAGTTCTAAAGTAGCTATAAAAGTTAGCTCTAGCTTTAAGTCTGGATGCTTTAAAATAGATTTTCATTTAATACAGTCCGTTTTAGAAAATCTGAAAAATTTCTTGGGTGGTGGCATTGTTTCGGCTGTTCTAAATGCCGCAGGAATTTATTCAATTTTAGAAAATACTATTAAATTAATAAAATTCTTGGGCGGGCAACCTCCTGAGCAAATCATAGATTTGAAAAATGGCAATGTTAGAATCATCAAGAGTGATAAGTTCTTAGAAGTAGAAAAAGATGTATTGCGTGTTTACAGGGAGTACAAAATTAGAGAGGCTTTAGATAGAGCCATAAACAAACCGTTATCTCGTGATGGTTTTGATAGTTTTGCTTTAACTAAAGATCAAAAACACTATGAGGAAGTAGATAAATCGACAAAGGACTTATTTGATTTTGCAGAAAACGAAACCCAGGAAACAACGATAATCACTGATGCTGAAATAACCATCGTGAGCTTATCCTTTAAGGAAGGGAATAAGTGGCGTGTCTCTTATTCAGGGAATGAATACTATGCTTCTCTTGAAGATAGCGATTTTGTAAATAAAATAAATCAAGGAGAAGTAGAGTTTGCAAAAGGCGATGCACTAACTGTTGATATGGAAAAGATCGTAACAAAAAGTCAAAGAAAATATAAAGAAGAACTTATTGTAAAAACTCTCAAAGGGATAACTAAGTCTCCGAAGCAAACAACTCTTAAGCAAGAATAGCTTTTTTAGCAACTAAGTTAAACATATCCTCAGATTCCCTATTATTCCATCTAAAAGCAAACTCATTTACATAAAGTTGTAAATATGTAGTGCTTACGTGATGATAGATACCAACAATACCACGCTTTAACACTGCCCAAAAGCTTTCTATAGAGTTAGTATGAATACTACCTACTGCATATTCTCTGCTATGATCTACTCTTTCATGTTTATAGCCATTCTTGGATACTTGGCTATAACCAGTAAACTCATCTGAATAAATAGTGCTTTCAGCTTCTACAGTCTCTTTAATGAAAGCTATGAGCTGTTTGCCTGAAAGCTTTTTACCCTCTTCATTCATAGTAGCTACTTTAGTAACTACCTTGTTTAAAGCTCTATAACGATACCTATAACTGGAGTTTTATTAGTTCCTCTGCCTCTTAATCCACCTTGTGGCTTATCATCGTCATCATCTTTTTTAGCTTGCTTTCTAGGCTTACCACCTACATAAGTTTCATCTATTTCTGATATTTCCCTGAAAAGCTCTAAGTCTTCATTGCTCATAGCTTCTCTAATCTTCTTAAGCATTCTCCATGCTGTTTTATATGTTACTTTAATCTCTCTCTGTAATTGGTATCCAGATATTCCTTTCTTTGAATTGAGCATTAAATGAATAGCGTAAAACCATTTTCTTAAGTCTGTATCAGACTTTTCAAAGATTGTGTCTTTAAAGACTGAAAAAGAGTTATTGCAAGAGTTGCACTGAAACACTCTAGGCATATCTTTTCTATGGCTAGTTCTACCTACTGAACCACAATGAGGACATACAGCCTCTTTTTTATCGGTATATTTAACTTTTATAAAGTACTCAATTATTGAAAGCTCTGTAGGGCACTGTTGCTCAATCAAAATCTGACAAAGGAGCTAAGAAGAAATGACGAAAAAGGTTTCAAATATTGAGTTTGCAGCTCGTTAGATTTAATATTTTATTGATCAGTGAGCAAGAGAGAGGGTTTTAGGTACAAATATCCCAAATTAGGATACACGTATCCCTGGGAAGCTGAGATGGTGGTAGATATTCACAAGGGTTTTAAGGTTTTGGGATATAGCATC
>JBJTTW010000077.1:0-2511 GCA_046080385.1 bacterium | reverse complement strand
TATGAATAACGAGAATAAAGAGGTGCAAAAAAAGAATTTCAAAAAATTCAATGCCATTAATACACTAATAAGTAATCTTAAAAACTTCTTAAGAGGCACGCACCATGATGTTTCTGATAAATATCTTAATAAATATTTTGTTGAATTTCAATATCGCTTCAATAGAAGGTTTGATCTAAGAGCAATTTTAGATCGCTTCCTCTATGTCTCCGTTAATTACTTCAAACCTCTTACTCTAAATAAAATTAAATTAGGGGCGGCTTAATGGGTAGTCAGAATATTGATTGATTAGTAATCTTTATATATTCTGTAAAGGAATAATTGAAAGAAGATGGTAACTTTTAATCCATTTGCTTTTTTGCTTAGTACTAATTTACCAACAGCACAAAATAATCAAAACTCAACTCATGGCTTAGCTTATAGCACCACAAACGAGCTATCAGGAAAAACTTTTTCCACGATAAATGGCCCTAAAAGTCAAGTTTATACCACTGGAAGACCTGGTGGGCGGGGTCCTGTCGTCACTAAGCTTCTTAATGCTAGTGGTAATATTGAGTCACAAATACTGCCCCATCACACATTCAGGGAAGCTCGTACTCATGTTATTTTCCCTGGTATGACAGAAGCGCAAATACAGGCTGCGGGTTATGGTAATCCCAAAGATATAAAATCACACGACTTTACCGTCTCAGGCAAGGATAAGGATGTAAGGGCTCATGTGCCATTCAAAGTAATTTCTGCTAATAATTCTGGCTATGGTAGTTTAGTTCTTGAATTTATTTACCCTGATGGGAAAAAGGAAAGAGCACAATTCCTACATGGTGATATCCCAGCTGAAATTCTTCAAGCGGCAAATAAAGAGGGTAGAGGAAAGATTTTTGATGGTGGTACTACTTTTTATTTAGAAAGTGGCAAGGGACCAGGTGGTGCTAATCAATACGCCACGCATACTGATGTGCAAACAAAGACTATTGTAGTCGCTCATTTAGCCGAGGCAAACATGCAAGGACAGTATTTATCTTTTAATTTGATTACCTATTAAGCCGCCATAAAAAGCCTTAAACCCTAATGCTACCTACTTATCAAGGCTATGACTAAAGCATGACCATAAGATTCAATTCCAGAAAGGTTTAAATTTGAAATTAGGGGCGGCTTTGTAGGTAATCAGAAATATGGATGGCTAATTTTTCCATAAGGTTTCCTAAAATAGTTTCTTCTTGTGATGAGAGATAAGAATCTAGCATGGATTCAACCAGTTCACTGACGATAGTTGCATTTTTAGCTTTATATAAATAAGGATTTTTTCTTGAAAGAAATTTTTTTAACTGTAGGTTTTGTAGTTTTTGAAATTTTTCTTCGTAAAATGGCTCAATGACATGATCTTGGATAAATATTTCGACTTTGTTGTAATCTAAAACAGGCATAATTGTTTATTACTATCATTTAACTGGGATAGTGATTCTACACAAATATTAAAGTATTTTTCTTCAAGCTCAAAACCAATTGAGTTACGCTTCATTGAGCTTGCAACAAGACAAGTAGTTCCAGATCCTAAAAATGGGTCTAGTACAGTATCTCCTTTTTCTGTAAAAAGCTTAATGAACCATTCGGGGAGGCTTTTAGGGAAAGCAGCACTATGTGACTTATTGCTGCATTCTGTTGCAAGATGGAGTACATTTGTTGGATAAGCTTTATCTCGCCCAACCCAATTGGAAATATTTTTACCAAACCCACTACCGACCTTAGAAGGATCTCGAATTTTATCGGTTTCACTTAAATTTTTTAAACGATTTTGAGCCCAGTCCCCAACAGGAACCATGACTTCTTCTTGATACATGTTAAATTTACGTTCTTTACTGAATTGTAAGAGACGCTCCCATGAATCACGGAAACGATTTGGCCACTTACCTGGATAACAGTTTTTTTTATGCCACATAAATTCTTCAGTCCATAACCAACCTTGTTTTTTCATCTCAAGGATTAATTCAAGAACGTAAGTATGCCTTTCTCCATTAGCAACTTTTTCCTTGATGTTAAGAATAAAAGTGCCAGTGGGTTTTAAGACTCTAAATAATTCGGATGTTATTGGTAAGAACCATTTGACATAATGATCTGGCTTTATTGCCGTATAAGTAGCTGACCTTTGGTCGGCATAGGGAGGGGAAGTTATAATGAGGTCAATAGAATTACTTTCTAGGGCTATGAGTCCATCTAAGCAGTTTTGATTAAGAATCTTTGAAGCACATGAATCAAATTCAAACAGTCTACTCATTCTTCACCTTTTTAGTTCGGTATTTATTTTAACTTTTAATTTATCACAACAGATATCTTATAGTTACTTTCCTAGTCTTACTCAGCATCAAGCTCTTCGTCAGCACTCAGCTCTTTTTTTAACTTCTCTTTGTGAGCTTCTTTTTTCTTTTGTAGCTCAGCCTTTTTCTCTTGATTCTTTTTTTTAGTTTTTTCTATATTCTTGCGGACTTCTTTTTTAGTTTCCTTGGCTGTTTCTAA
>JBJTTW010000076.1:0-1862 GCA_046080385.1 bacterium | reverse complement strand
AAAGCCGTTTTCTGATTAGATTCCATGGCATTATTAGTAACTGAGACCTCACCTGCTTCACCCACATAACTGATACCAAGAGGAACTAAAAGCTTCTGCACCTCTATAAGTGATAGATCTATTCCGATGAACCTCTTTATTTGAGATAATCTTAATGAAACTTCTTTAGTCTCTAAAGTCTCATCTCCAGCCTTAGCTAAATTACCTAAAATGGTAAGCTTGCTATCTTCAGCATTAATGGCATCAGTAGCCAAATCACTTAAAAGATCAAGCGACATTAATATCGCATTTAGAGTATTGAGTTTATCGACACCTCTCTCAAAGCGTTTCTTAGCTTCACTATCTATACCAGCAGCTCTAGCACTGCGTCTTACCGTCGCGGGATAAAACACAGCTGACTCGATAACTATATTATTTGTGGCAGCAGTAATCTGTGAATCAAAACCACCCATTACCCCAGCAATAGCTACTGGACCAGACTCATCAGCGATAACTAAATTAATTTCACTTAATTCATAAGTCTCACCATCTAAGGCTTTCATGTTTTCGCCTGAATTCGCTCTGCGGGAAATCAGTTTAGAACCTTTTAATTTATCTTTATCATAAAAATGCAGTGGCTGACCTAAAGTTAGCTGAACGTAATTACTTATATCCACTAAATTATTAATTGATTTCATGCCCATCGCATTTAATCTATCTTTCAGCCACTGCGGTGAATCCTTCACTTTAAGTCCTGAAACATTTAAAGTATAAAAAACTAAAGTATCTTTACTATCAGTTATCTCTGGCTCTATAAAAGCAGTATTTTCGCTAGCATAAGCTTGAATCCCTTTACTAGTAAACTGTTTTAAGGGACGTTGTAACAGAGCAGATATCTCTCTTGCCTGCCCTTGGACTGAAAGTGCATCACCACGGTTACTTCTCGCTCCTATATCTAAAACCGTATCTTCTTCTATGCCCAAAACCTTTCTAACGCTTATTCCTAAAGGAAGATCTAAAGCTTTATTCTCTATATTCGCTTGATTCGGATCGAAAAATAAATATATACCATCACCCTGCTTCGCTTTAATTTTCTCTACTTCATCTTGACTAAAGCCTAATTCTTCCACCCCACAGAGCATTCCGAAGCTTTCTACATCACGAATTTTACTAGGCTTAATTTCAATAAAATCACCTTTAACGCTTTTTAACTTCGCACCGATAGTCGCAACTGGTACTTTCTGCCCAACTGCTATATTTTTAGCTCCGCAGACTATTTGCTGGACATTTTTAGTACCGTCAGAATTAAAGCCGATAGCCGTTTTAGTAACCTGTAATTTATCAGCATTAGGATGGGGAGCTATCTCTAAAATCTCACCTAAAACTATACGCTCATCTATAGAATCATTAAAAGGCACATAGTCCTCGACTTCAAAAGCCCTCATAGTTAATTCATGCACCAAGTCTTTCAGCGGTACATCTTTAATATCAACGAACTCATTTAAGCAGTTTAAAGATACTTTCATGCAAGTTACAATATTAGCAATATGACGTTTATGAAGAAATCATTTTCATCTTTTTTAGTTCTAATTAGCTTAATTAGCTATCCCTTAAGCTCCTCGGCCGCAAATAGCCCAGCAGAGCCGCATGAATCTCTAGAATGGTTTGAGCTGATGCAAGACTGGCTAGATAGTAAAGTCGATGAAACTACTATAGAACTTCATGAAGAAATGGATAAAACTTTAGAAACAGCCAAGGAAACTAAAAAAGAAGTCCGCAAGAATATAGAAAAAACTAAAAAAAAGAATCAAGAGAAAAAGGCTGAGCTACAAAAGAAAAAAGAAGCTCACAAAGAGAAGTTAAAAAAAGAGCTGAGTGCTGAC
>JBJTTW010000075.1:0-529 GCA_046080385.1 bacterium | reverse complement strand
AGTCGCCCACGTCGTTTCGGGAAATCTCTTTTAGTCTCCACTCTAGAAGCTATATTTAAAAATGAAAGAGAGCTTTTTAAAGGCTTATGGTTAGATAGTTCTGATTATGAATGGAGGGAGTACCCAGTTATTAAGCTAGATGTATCTGCGGTAGATAAGAATAGTGTAGAGGAGTTAAGGGAAGGGCTAAAATTAGCAGTCTTAGATCTAGCAAAGGCTTACGCTGTCACTCTTGAAGATACACAAAGTCCAGTGAGGCTTTTTCAGATATTGATAAGAGAGCTCGCTAAAAAGTATGATGCTAAAGTAGCAATTTTAGTAGATGAATACGATGATCCGATAATCAAGCATATATCTAATCCAGAATTGGCTTTACAGATGCGAGATGTACTGCATGATTTTTACAAGATTATCAAATCAGAGGATGCAAATATTCGCTTCGTTTTTTTAACTGGCGTAAGTAAATTCTCTCGTACTTCGATATTTTCAGGTTTAAATAATTTAAATAATATTTCGATGCAGGAGAAAT
>JBJTTW010000074.1:0-7524 GCA_046080385.1 bacterium | reverse complement strand
TTAAGTCAAGTTCTTTTCTACACTAATGGTAAAACTAGCTCGGTGGCTTTCTTGTGGTTTTAAAATTATGGCATTAGGTTTTAATGCTATTTCGCCCGCTCTGCCTTTAGTTTTTTTATTAAACTGTAATTCACTAGCATTAGGCGGGCAGCTAAGTGGTTCTATGCAGAGCTTATTCTGACCAGTTTTCTGATCTGTTTCGCCGTTATAGACAGTTATGAAGCCCATTTCAGGGCTTTGGTCTATATGTATCTTAGTGCCGTTTCCTTGAGTGATAGTGGATCTTGCCTCACCTTGCAGATTGGGTTTAAAAGTGTAACTAGCATCTATAAAACCCTGTGCTTTAGAGGCTTTTCTGCCAGTGTTAATATCGCTGCTTGCATTTTCTAATTTTCCAGTCGGTATAAGCTTTTTATCTAATTCTAATTTTTCTTTTACTGGTGCAGTAAAGCTAGCTTCTTTATCGACATTGAAATATGGATGGAAACCCAGTCCTACTAATGGATACAGACCACCATTAGGAGATTTTTTATCTCCAGTATTAGTTACAGTGACTTCTGTTTTTAAGTTCGCTACGCCTGTTTCAGGATTTTTACTTAAAGTGTAAGTCATAGAGAACTCGGCAAAGCCGAGTTTCTTACTTAAAATAGGATCATCTTTAGTACTAAAATTATAAGTAAGTTTAAGATCGCCAGCACTGTTAGTCGCAGCTTCTTTTAAAGACCACTTCTCTTTATGCATTCTGCCATGAATCATGTTGCCTTGATTAAACTCAAAGTTTTTATTCCAGCGATTTGTTAATTTAATTTTCTTTATTTTGCCTTTAGCGTGAGGATAATAAATCTCGCTTTTATTAGTTCTGTTAGGCGGGCTGATTAGAGGCATGCCTTCCATTTCACTTACATTATTGCCTTTGGCTTTATTTTCTAGGACTGGTGAGCTGATGACTTTTTCACCTGCTAATTCCAGACCTAATACATTTGCTCCTAACTCAGGGCTGATACTTACTTTAGCTGATTTATCGCTCAGGGAGAAGCTTTGTATAGTAATATCTTTGCCTGCGACTTTTTTAGTTTCAGTGGAGAGCATTCCAGTAGTTTTTAAATTGTCTAAATTCACAGCTTGCCAGTTAAAGTCTTCTTGTGCTTCTGATAGGGAGCGGGTTTGAGAGCTGCGATTGGTGATTGGTGAAGCCGGCTGCCCATCAGTGATCTGAGAGGCGTTGTGAGCAGTATTAGCTTGAGTTTTTATAGGCTCTTTGGAAGCCCAAGGAAGTATAATAAACATCTTTGTTAATTAGTAATCATAAAATATATTATGTATTACACGTAAGACTTTAGCATATAATTAAGACTGACACGGCTGCATTTTCATCGCCCTCCTCGACTTTGCAGTTGCAGGTTCGGTAGAGCTTCTATTCTCATGAAAGTAAAAACTCATAAGCTGGAATAATTTCTATAGTATTTTTCTGAATTTTTTCCTGATCTTTAAGCTCGAAATTTATTACTAAGAGCTTTTTAATTTTAAATTTTTTATCTGCCTCTAATTCAGATTTAGCTTCTATGAGTGATCTGATTTCTCTTTCCTTGGTTTCTAAATCTGAAATATCATAGGAAACCTGCACTAGTAAAGCGGCTTCAGGAACGAAAAAATCTACTTCATAGCTAGATTTAGTTTTATAGTAAAAAACCTCTTGGTATTTTTTACGCAGATGTAAAAAAACTAAATTCTCTAATAGGACTCCCTGTTTCTCTTTAAATTTAAAGGTTATCTCGTGTATTAGACCTGTATCTATGGCATAAATTTTTTTAGGAGCGATTTGCTGTCTTTTAATCGAAATATCGAAAATATTTATAGAAAAAATTAACCAAGAGTTTTCTAAATATGAAATGTAATTAGTGACAGTCGTTACATTACCGATACCGAGCTGTTGTTTAATTTTAGAAAACTGTATAGGGCTAGTAATATCAGTGAAAACTCGCAGGGAAAGCTCACGCAGGGTTTTATCAGCTTCTATTCTGTAACGTGTAGCGATGTCTCTGTAGAGAATGTCTCGATAGAGGCTTTTTAATACAGGTAACTCTGGATATCTTAAAGCCTCTGGGATAGAGCCTTTTAAAATATATTCCTTAAGTTTATTTTTTAATAAGGCTCGTGTTTTAGTGTCTAAAACATTTCGGTTCTCTTTCATTATCTTTTTAATATCGATTTTTCGATAACGTAAAAATTCTTCGAAGCTAAAAGGAAAAAGCTCTAGCGGAAAATAACGTCCTGTCAGTCTAGTACCGAGCTCTTTACTCAGTAATGAAGCGTTCGATCCAGTGATGTAAAGTTTAAAGCCATTATCTATAAGCCTTCTACAGAAGGTTTCCCATTTATCAATGTTTTGGATTTCATCGAAAAAGATTACTTTTCTTTCTGAGAATAGTTCGATTAAAATTTCTAGTAATGCGTTAAAGTCACTGGCTGTGAAGTCTGTGAATCTATCGTCATCAAAATTAATATAGTAGAAAGCATTTTTTTCATAGTATTTATGGGCGATCTGATGCAGAAATGTGGATTTCCCTGCTCTTCTTAAGCCACTAATCACCACGGCTTGAGGAGCTTTTACGTGTTTTTCTACTAATTTTAGAGCATCTTCTCTGACGACGTTTAACTCTGCTGAGTGGAATTTTTTCATCTGCAAGACTAATAATTCTTTGATATCGTTGACTTTGAAGACCATATTTATTCTATTGTAGATAGAGTATATATATTAATAACTCTATTACTAATAGAATTATACCCTTATTTAATCTATTGTAGATAGAGTAAATGCAGTGGTGAATTTTACTTTATTTTTTAGAACTATTCTAAAGTATGGTTTATTTTAGTTCTATAAAGGTTAGAACATTCTTGTTTATGAAATTCACCATTCAATGAAAAAGAAGGACTGTAACTAACATCTAATTTTGGTACTTTAACTTTTTTAGGAGCAGCTTTCAGCTTCTAATTTTGCCTTTGCATAAAGAAGATGAGGTGTATTTTTAGTAATTGCTTGGGCGATGTCGGCGATGTGAGCTTTTGCTAAAAAAGCTATATATAATTCCATCTGTGATTAGATAGGCAAAAAGAGAAACGAGGAAACCAGCTAGCTGACAAGAAAACTGTATTTTAAATATCATAAAACTTAACCATACACTTAAGCCAGAAAATATGGCTATCTGGGCTGCTGTGCTATTGATTTTTTTTGCAAAAATCGCAAATAGAAAAGGGACGACTAATGTAACAAGTGTTATGGTAGCTGCTTCAGTTGCTAAGTGATAAATATTACCGTTAATGAAAGCTACTATTAAACTAATGATAGTTATAGCGATGGCTGCTTGTTTTATAGAAATAGTTCTGTCTATATCTCGAACTTTTTTTCTATGACCCATAAATATTAAAGCTGGTCTAACGAAGTTTTCTGCAAAAACCGTGGCTGGAGCAAGGATACAGACACTCGCCGTACTCATAATCGCTGATAGTATGGCACCGAAGAATAAAAACTGAATAAGGACATTACCATTGTGCATAACTATTTTAGGTAAAACCATCTGCCCATCAGTGAGTTCAGAGATAAGCTCGGGTTGGCTTACTTTTATACCGAGGATAATAAATGCTGGAATTAAGCTTATTACGATATATAAAAAAGCACTGAATATACCTGAATATTTAGCTACAGCCGCTGACTTACAGGCTTTTACTCTTTGGTATAAATCTTGCTGTGGTAAAGAGCCGATACCGACAGTAATTAAGGCACTAATGAATGTGGCTATAGACATAAAATCCATGTCTGGCACTACATTAAAAAACTCTGGAGGGGTCTGCTGGATTATATTCCCGAGTCCGCCTGCTGAGGAGATAATAGGAATGGCTACGGCGAGTAATCCTACTATGATAATGATAGTTTGGCTCATATCTAAAATAGAGATAGCGAGTAAGCCGCCCCACCAGACGTAAAGTAAGAATATAATCGCACCGATTATCATGCCTATTTCTAAAGGTAGATTAACTAAGGTTTTAAGAATTACAGCGAAAGCTATATACTGAGCAGCTAGCCAGCCGACATAACCCATGATTATGCAGAAACTGGCGTAGAAACCGACTTTCGAGCCATATTTACTTTTAAAAAAACTAGCGAAGGAGAGATAAGGCATTTTATAAAAATGCTTAGAAAAAACAGCACCGATTAAAAATATACAGATAGATGCACCGAAAGGGTCTTTAATAAGAGCCTTAAAGCCTCTATTCATAAACTCTGAGGCTGAACCGATGATCATTTCAGAGCCGAACCAAGTCGCAAAAAAGGCGAAGGATGAAATCCAGAAAGGTAATTTAGAACCCGCAAAGACATAGTCTAGGGTGTTTTTATTTTTCTGGCTTATATAAAAACTAAAGCCGATATTAAATAGTATGTATAGTCCTACTAGAGTGATTAACATGCTGAAATGATTATGCCATCATGCTGTCAAAAAAAAAAGAGTGGCTATATATTGGGCGTGTAGCCAAACTCCAATTTTTGCGTTTTCGTCGTCCTCATGATCCTCATGCACGCCTAGTGCACTGCGGTCATTCGTCCTTCTCAGCCTTGAACTTGTTCGTTTGGCTACACGCCCATTTTGCATTTGCAGCAGATGCCTAAGGATTTAATCAGAAAGAAAAATATTTTATACTTTTATAGATCCACAGTACTCATCTATAAATTTTCTTTCTGAAACACTGATATCTTCTAGGCTTGCTATCCAATGTAAATACTCTAAATGATTTTCATTAATTTTTTTACCTTTAAATTTACCTTGAGCGAAGCAGAAATTATCATCTTTTAGATTAAACCATTTCCCTGGAATACCGATCTGGCCTATGGTCTGATGTTCTAATTCCCTTAAATCACCTTCAAAGAACTGTGGAAACTGCTGTATCTGTGCTGCTAGTATCTCCTGAAGCTTTACTGCTGAGAATTCCATATATTCATCATCTTTATACTCCTTTCCTAGAAAGAGTTTAGCGGCATTCTTTAATGTATAAGGAAAGGCTTTTTTAAAGATCAGGTAAGGATCTATAAAAGTAAAGTTTTCTTCAAGAAGCTGATAGCCACAGCTTCTATAAAGCTCATTCTGTAATATTTGAAAAGTAAAAGAGAAATTATACGCGACAAAAACATTATGCGCTTCTAGCTCTTTAATTACTTCCTCAGCGATATTTTCAAAAGGCATAGCATCTTTAAGATCAGAGTTTTTAATACCATGCACTCTAGTAGCATATTCCTGTATCTCTTTATTCGGATTAATAAGAAAACTTTTCTCGTGGCCGTTACTAGCAAGTACACTGAGCTTGCAGATTCTATCTTTCTGTGGCTCTATACCTGTACTAGCTAGGCTGATAAAGATAGGTTTATCTTTATCGTTCCAGAGAGTTTTTTCTGTGACTGGGTTTAGTGTATTTAATTTTTTAGACATGTGATTCTCCTTAAGTTTATTTATTAGACTGCTTTAGAAGGTTTTAGAGACCGCCTTACAGAGGTTTCTTTTATTTCAGAAACAGTTCTAAGAAAGATCTTATAAAAAATTTTTTACTTGAAATTTTAATAGAGGAGAAACACTGTAGTGTTTTAATTATTCATCCAGCCTAACTGTTTAGGGAAATTATCGATTGTATAATTCTTGTTATCAGCGATACTCATCCAGCTTAGGTTTTCTGTAAGTAATCTCTTCGTATAATCAATAAGCATAGTAAAAGTGTCTCTAATCTTAACCATTCTATTCATTACACCAGTGGTGTAATTTAGTTCAGTTGCTCTTTGTTCTTGAGTTTTTTCTTTTCGATAGTAGCTAGGAACAGTGTTTGTATCATTTATACCACTGGTGTTGGTAGTAATGATACCATCCCATTTTTCTACGAGTTTTCCAATTAGACTACTAAAGGAATCCTGTTCTTTAGGGTTACTTTCCATACTGAGATAATCACTTTTTAAATCTTCAAAAGCTTTTCTGTAATCAGGTGAAAGCCATTCTGGGTTTAGCTGTGCTTTAATTTCAGGTTTTTCAAAATATTCATTTAAGGCTTTAACCCCATGATCATTATCTGTAATATTTTCGATCTCATGGCGAAGACCATTTACGAATTCTTCTAAGCTGGGGAAGCCTTTTTGTGTTTGATGGATATCTAATGAATTTGAGACCTTTGCTTCAGGATCAGCGTTTAAGAGAGCTACTAAAATAGTATTTAAAGCTATTCTTTCTGTTAATTTACCAAAGCCTTCCATATCCTTTACGGCAGTGCCATTTGCATGAGTAGAGACCGAATGAAATTCTCTGCCTATGATTTCATCAAGATCATGTATCATAATTTTTCTTAGAATACTTGCAATAGTTTTAGGGTCTAAAGTTTCCGAGAGCAGTTCATTTGCTCGATGCATAGCACTGATGGTGTGTTCCTCAGTAGAGGGTCTTTCCCCGTGTGGTATAGAAGAGTCTGGAAAGCGGATAGTATCTTTTAAGAAACCGACAGCTTCTCTTATAGGTTTAAAAATCTTAGTCTCTAACCCTACTAAGTTTGCTGTGATTGGTGGAATCGTATAATTCTCTTTGGCAGTGAGATTTAAGGTTGATACAGCACTTGACATCACTATCCATATTAGAAGTCTCAGATTAAGTTTAGGGTTAAATAATTTAAGTTTTAGTTCAAGGAGGATAAATTATTTTTAAGATTAGACCTCTTGCTGAGGTTTGTTTAGAGCTGCGAGAGTGTTCTGCAAAATCTTTTGCCACGATTTTATCGTCTTAATTAATGTTTCTTTATTATTCTGAGTATCAGTTCCATCTGGTATTGAGTATCTTAATGCTTGGGCAAGTAAGGTTGGTAAAGATGTTAAAGGACTATCGAATACATCATAGGTACTTGCTTTGAAATTTTTAAAATCGTCTGCTGCCTTCTTATCTAAATTATTAAAAACCTTTTGGTTGTTAGGATATTCTTTAAAAAAGTCTTTTAATGCTTCCTTTGCACCACCTAAATCAGTCACATTTTTAAATTTCCCTTGTAGTGAGTATTTAAACTTTTGTAGAGCAATTTTATTAACAGCTTCATTTGTTGAGTTATTAGAGAAGACGGCTAAAACGGCAGCAGAACATATCTTTCTCTTCATCTCTGTTAATTCAGGGTCTGTACTTTCATTGTTAAAGATGGCGTTTTGGGTAAGACGAGAAGGTAATTGATATAAAAAAAATTTTGTTAGCGCTTGTGCATTTAATTCTGCTGGTGATGAGAGCTTTTCAAGCAACGTCCTTCCTTTTTTAATGAGCTCATCAGGGCGTAATTGATTGCGGGCTTCAGGAGCTAGATATAAGAGTTTTTTTTCTATATCTTCAGGTAATGGTGATAGCCTAGGTAACCCAAAAAACGCTGCTGAGAATCGGTAACAGAACTCATCTATCTAGAATTCTATTACTGATCAATACCCGATAATATTAAAATAGTTTAAGCTGTAGCTTTAGCTAAAACGCT
>JBJTTW010000073.1:0-1085 GCA_046080385.1 bacterium | reverse complement strand
TTTCCATTAATTCTTCTTTTAAATTAACTAAAGCTGGATTATCAGCTACTTTTAAAATCTTGCTACCACCTGCTTCACTACGAGCAGAGCCTAAATCCTCCTGAATAGAATCTTTATTTTCTTCAATATGATCATAAGCTCTACCTGTCATGATCTTTCCCCAAGCAGTTTTGGCACTAGTATTACTCTGCACACTAGATGGTACTTTATCTGCTGCCCCAAATACATCTATAAACTCACTACTGTCCTTATCTTTTAATTGTTCATATACATCTGAAGATAAGTCACTGCCACCTTTTACTCGAATGTATGCAAGCGATCTTTCTATAAGCTCAAGCTTTTTAGCTTCATCTTCTAACCTTGCTGCTTCTTTTTGGATAATTTTCGCAAGTTGATCAGCATTATTACTTCTTATATATTGATTTAAATTTGATTTAAAAGTAATACCATCCCCATTCCTATTCTTAGTAGAGATGAGACTAACAGGCTCAAATATGTTTAAAACGCTTAAATCTACCATGGCTTTTTCATATAGTGTCTATATACTTATAGTGTTAACAATTAAAGTTAAGGCTTAGTTAATTAGTAACTATATTCCTTCCTTAATTAATGAAGGAAGTGATGAAAAATAAAATTTTTCATCACGGACTGTTAGGTAAAGAGGTTAAGTATCCTTCCCTGAGCTAAGCTTTATGGGCGTGTAGCGAAACTCCAATTTCTGCATTTTCGTCGTCCTCCTCAGCCTTGTATCTTGTTCGTTTGGCTACACGCCCTTCATAACTCGGTCGGGGTCGAAAAATTCTAAAAACAGTATTTTTCTGCGAATGCTTAAGAGATACCAAAATGTCTTCTAATTTCAGCCGCATTACTAGAGCCTGATCCAGAATAACTAGCAGAGCTCTGAATAGGGTTATTATTAAATACTGGATTAACCGATATAGTTATCGGGTTATAAGCAGAAGAACTGCTATAGGGATTACTAGAACTCGTTGAAGATGGATTTGAAGTGGCAGAGTAAGACCCTGATGAGGGCATGTAATTATTAAAAGCACTATATTCACTATTAATGCCATTTGCTCTACCCC
>JBJTTW010000072.1:0-4679 GCA_046080385.1 bacterium | reverse complement strand
AGGGCTGTCTCATTCTAAAAATCACGAGATTTTAGGAAATTTTTGAAAGATAATTTGTTCTCTAAAGTCATCATTCCATCCAGAGACCTGTCTTTTGCCGATGAGGTTGTATTTAGAGCCATCAAGTTTAATGAGATTAAGCGTGATTTTTCTAAGTAGTGAGAAGTTTTCGGCAGCATATTTTTTTCTAATTCTGGAGGCATCTTCATTAAAAGTCATATCAAGAACCCAATGTAAAGAATTCTCTATTGCCCAATGAGAGCGAATAATTTTCAAGAGTCTCTCTGGGGAACCTTTATGACTAGATATGTAATATCTTCTCTCTTTAGTTATTTTTTCTGTTTTTAAATTCAATCTTTCAGTTTCAATAGCAATCACAGAGCCTAATTTAGTCCAAGCCCCAGCGTTATCAAATATTTTTTCTGAAATATCTTTTTCTAGAACTGGAACAAGCCATATTTTTCTCTTCTCAATACGTCCATGTCCTTTCTCAATCGGACTTTCATAATATTCAAGCTTTTTATCATTTTGACTAATTGCTTCATCAAGAAAACTTTTTACATTTTTATGAAACAATCCCTGATTGCCTTTTAGACCAAGTACATAATCTCCTCCTTGTTCTGATATTTGTTTTGCTATTTCTTTTTGGCAGCCCATGGCATCTATTGTCACCGTTACTCCTTTCAGAAGCAGTCTTTCTAAAAGTTTTGGGATAACAGTGATTTCATTAGTCTTGGAATCAACTTTAAGTTGCCCTAATACTAAACCATTCTCTACTGAAAATGCATTGAGTAAATGAATTGGAGAGGCATTTGCCGAAGTATCAAATGAATGCCTTAGTGTCTTTCCATCTATAGCAATAACTTCTTCATCTACTGTTGCTTTAACTTTTTGCACCCAGCTAAAAAAAGCTTCCTCAAAAGCTCTAGAATCTAATGCTGTAAATATTCTTGCAAAGGTCGCTTTAGATGGAATACCGTGTTTAAGTTCAAAAAATTTCTTAAACCATTCTTCCTTTGCTTCTACAAATCTTTCTATACTTCCAAATGAATCTGCTCCGCAAAGTACCGCTGTTATTGACATTACTATCAATTCAGTAAGCTTAAAACGCTGACCCTGTGAACGTCTCGGATCTTCCAAATCCTCAAAACATTCGACTATTCCTATATCCTCTATCTCTTTTACCATTCCTCTATTGAGACATGACTTTATAGATTTGGCCAGACTTACATCTGTATGAATTTTTGAACTGTTTTAGAATGAGACAGCCCTGGAGTTGACAGTAGGTTAGTATCTGAAATCAGTAAGCCTTTTATCAATCAAGCTCCAGCCTTAGATGCTGACGCTGATCTTATTAAGACAGCTTTCTGTAGGATTTTAGATGATTATACAATCCTAAAAAGGCGTTACCAAGATTTCCCTTTAAATGAAATAGATAAAGAAACCCTTTATTTAATACTTAATGCGGAGGAAAGATTAGAAAGGCTGGGAGCTATCGATAAAGCGGTTTTTAGAGACAGCAGATCACTCTCATAAAGCTAGAAAATACCGACTAATGGCAATTTATCGTAACAAACTTCTCTAAATTAGTATCTAACCATTTACGCATTTCCTCCAAAGCAAGCTTTAAGACTCTTTCCGAAACTTCTTCGTCATCTAAATCTTCATCAATAGAAGCTTCTGCTATAACTCTATCTAGCAGCTTATCTCCATGGATAGTCATACCTTCAGCAATATATATATCACTGCGAAGAATTCCTTCTAAAATAATATCTTTCATATCTTCATCTGGATTAGCCATAGTCTCTGGTAGTAAAGATTTACCATTTGCATCTATAAGGTTTAACTCGAGCTTATTTACAAAAATCATATTTTCTGTAACTTTAAATTCTAGATTCTCAGCGACTTTTCTTAAATATTGTCTAGCTAATTCATGTTTATAAAAACGTTCATGCAATGAAACTTGCATTTTTTTCGCTTCATTAATTACAGCCTCTAAATTTTTATAGCCAAGCTTCTGGGCTAATTCATCTGAATATGGAGGTTCTGGGAGAATCTCTTTATAAACCTGACGAATTTTAATTCTATAAATCAGAGTCTGACCAAAATATTCATCTTCGAGATAATAATCATCAATACTCTCGTCAATCTTTAATTCGACTTCAAAAGTCTCTCCAGCTTTATGCTCTGTAATTTTCTTTAATATAAGATATGGAAAGCTCATGGAATCAATAAAATCAAAAAACTCTTCTGACAGATCCTCGATTTCTTTCCCAGTATCCTTATCTATGACAGTCACATCTAGTTTTACTTTATCTAGCATCTCTACTTTTTCGTAACTTAGTTCAAGCTCTTTTAATTTATAAAAAATATCATCTACTCTAGCTAGGTAAGCATCAGCATGAAGCTCTGGAGGAGTAAAATCCAATTCAAAACCTTTATAATGCTTTTCTAGTAAAGGCTTCTTAAGGAAAGAAACGCATTCAAAATAAATAGGATGCCCTTTACCTAAAGCTTTAAAATTTCTGATTCTATACAAACCATCAATGAGATTATGGTTTACTCTCTTTCTCGCTTCCTCAATCCACTCTTCTTTAAATTCATCGAGTAAAAACATCTCTAGATCACTGTCTTCTAAGATATCTTCCTCATAGTCTTTAAAGATTTTTTTATATATTTTTTCGCTCGCTCATTTGGTAATTCGACAGAGAAGATAAGCTCTCCATCTTTATTTTCTTCAAGAATATTGACTAGCATAAGCATTGATTTTAACAGTAATTAAATCTAGCTAGTATTTATATTAGTAAATTCACTGAAGCTTGAGTGAACTCAGAGTTGGGCTAAAGGCTCAAATTAGCAGCTTATACTGCCCAGATAGTCGTCCTGCTCAAAATACCGTTTTCTCTATTTTGAGCAAAGATTTGGAATTTATTTTTATGCTCAAGATATGGTTTTATGTGTTTTGAGCATAATATAATAATAAGTATGTCTAATCCTATATTTATTGGCCGTGAAGCTGAATTAAAGCAAATAGAGGCTTTATATAAGAAAAAGATAGCGAGTTTAGTTGTGCTAAAAGGTCGCAGAAGAATAGGAAAAAGCAGGCTCATAAAAGAATTCGCTTGCAGGAATGCTAAGCAGAGATTCTGGAGCTTTGCAGGACTAGCCCCAGAAAGCGCCGTATCAGCACAAGAACAGAGAAATAATTTTGCACGTCAATTATCAGCAATTCTTAAAACTCCGCCTATGACTTTTGAAGATTGGAGTGATGCTTTGGAACATTTAAGTCTGAATCTGAAAGCAGGTGATATTGTGCTGTTTGATGAAATTTCATGGATGGGTTCTAAGGATAAGACCTTCATTCCTAAGCTAAAAGCTTGGTGGGATAAACAAAGTATGCATATAATGCTAGTATTTTGTGGTTCTGTATCTACTTGGATTGAGGAAAATATCCTAAAAAGTACAGCATTCTTTGGGCGTATTAATCTTACTATAAGCTTAGATCCATTATCCATAAGAGAAAGTGCTGAGTTTTTAAGAAAATTAGGGCTAAAACTCTCTCACTATGAGATGTATAGCTTATTAAGTATTTTAGGTGGAGTACCTTGGTATTTAGAACAGTGTAAATCTGAACTCAGTGCCGCTAAAAACATTAAGCAGCTGGCTTTTGAGAAGAATGGATTATTAGTCACTGAATTTGACCGTATTTTTCATGATTTATTCGATACGAAAGGGACTGTCTATAAGAAGATTTTAGATAGCTTAAAAGATGGTGCTAGGACTTTATCTGAAATCAGACAAAGTATTAAATTCGCTCATAGTGGGACTCTTAGTGAGCTGATGGAACATTTAATTATTGCAGGTTTCATAAGTAAGCAGCCTTTATGGTCTTTTAAAACAGCTAAGCCCTCAAAGCAAAGCCTATACAGAATTTCAGACCCTTACATGAGATTCTATTTAAAACTTATCGCGACTAATCTAGAAGCTATTTCTCTTGGTGAATTTGATGAAATTCCAATTTCTAGCATAAGTGGATTTGATGTACATATGGGATTGCAGCTTGAATTTTTGCTTTTACAAAATCGCTCCTTAATAATTAAAGAACTTGGCATATCACCATTAGATATTCTTAGAAGTGGCTCATATAGACAGACAAAAACCTCTAGTCAAGAGGCTTGTCAAATAGATTACCTGATACAAACTAAAACCAATAGTTTATTTATTTGTGAATTTAAATTCAAAAGGCGTGAAATTAATAGTGAAATAATTAATGAAATGCAAGAGAAAATCTCTAAATTAAAGGCTCCAAGAGGCTTTTCCAAGGTAGCAGTTTTATTTCATTTAGGGGGAGTCTCTGACTCTGTCGCGGTAAGTCCTTATTTTTATCGGATTGTAGATATTGGAGATTTTTTGTAATTACTCACCCCATCTTCTAGTTAAAAAATAAAGATTTCATAAAATTACGAGTAAAGCTCTGACGGAATTGTCGATTGAATGAGTTACTGTAAATATGGACGTAAGAGATGTTCTAATAAAGAGACTTCTGCAAGAGATAGAAGAATTAAAAGCAGAAGTTGCGGCATTAAGGAAAGAAAACGCAGAACTAAGGAAAGAAAACACAGAACTTAAAGAGGAAATTAAGCGTTTAAAAGGGACTAACAGCGGCAATAGTTCTAAAC
>JBJTTW010000071.1:0-13458 GCA_046080385.1 bacterium | reverse complement strand
AATAATAGACTGTTATTAGAAGGAATTGAAGGATTTGTACTAGACGATGTTAAAGTGACCATATTTAATAACCTCTACCGATTGCAGCCATCATCGATTCAAATGCAGAAGTCCGCTACTGCACTTCTTTATCCCAAGAATCCCGAGATTTTATGTTAGACGTAGATATATTAACCATAAACGATCACCCCTAGAGCAAAACTAATCTCTCTATTGCAATGCTACAGAATCGATACCGATACAAAACATCTCATGAAGGATTTTTGATATCATCCTGTTTTAAAATCTCTATCGCCGCACCAACATATTTAATTAAATCACTAGCTAAAATAGAATATTCAGAATCTTTCTCTACAGCGAGTAAGCCCATAAGATTATGAACATAAGCAGCAAGGATTCCTGCCTGATACAGTTCTAATCCTTGAGCCACAAAAGAAAGAATCAAACCAGTTAAAACATCTCCCGAACCAGCTTTAGCAAGAGCAGAACATCCCGTCGGAACTATATACACTTCACCACTACTGCAAGCAACGTAAGTAGGAGCTCCTTTATAAAGTATGTTTAAAGAATATTTCTCAGCAGTTTCACTCAGGAATTTAGCCTTATCATAAGGAGCATATTCTGAAATATCTTCTTGAAATAATCTAGAAAATTCTTTAGCATGTGGCGTTATCAAAAGCTCGCCAGAATAAGCTTTCAAAAGATCAGCAGAACCCACGAAAGCATTAATCGCATCAGCATCTAGAATCAATGGCTTAGAATCAATCATAGTCATCAATTCAAGAATATTCTTCACCAGACTAATACTTTTAGGATTCGTCGACAAGCCTGGACCTAAAGCTAATGCATCTATCTTCCGAGATGTAAGAAAATCTTTCACATAATCAATATTAGTTTTCACATTCTCTACAATCGGGTGCAGAACGACATCCCAGAGATTAGCTGCTATTATTGGCAAAACTGATTCATAGCTAAAAACATGCAGCAAACCAAGTCCTGAACGCATAGCCGCACTTCCAGAGAGCATAGCAGCTCCACTCATACCATAAGACCCTGCGAGCAGCATCCCAACACCATGATCAAACTTAGAACCTGTTATTTTTCTTTCTGGAATAAAGGATTTAACCATAGAAAGATCTACTGAAAAAATCTTTACAGAAGATGAGCGAGAAATTAAATCTACGGGATATTTTAATTCTTGAAAAACTATCTGCCCATACTTGGTTCTAGCAGGATAAAACAGTGAAGATATTTTAGAGAAGCCCATCTGCACCGTATAATCAGCATTAATAGAGGGTTCAAAAACCTCACCACTATCAACATCAATCCCAGAAGGGATATCCACAGAGATGCACAGCGATTTACTCTGCACCTTAGTAGAATTTATAACCTCAATCAACTTCGCACAAACGCCATGAGCCACGCCCTTAGAACCAATCCCAAGCAACGCATCAACCCAAATGCCATTTACCTGTTTTAAAAGAAAATGTTTTACAGACAATATGTCTGCGTCATTATGAATCACATCAATCTTTCCACCAGCCTGCAAAAAGAGCTGGTAAGCAAGAGCTGACTCGCCTTGATATTCGCTAGGGTGAGCAGTAGAATAGCATTTCACTTTATAACTATGCTTTAGTAACTCTGCTGCAAGAAGAATACCATCTCCACCATTATTTCCCTTGCCGGCAAAAACTGTTATTTTTGGAAAACTTAAAAGAAAATTTTGATGATTTTTTTCAATCAGCCCGACTATTAGCCTGAAAAGCCCTTGAGCAGCTCTCTGCATATAGAAGATTCCCTGCTCTGCGACAGCGACTTCATCTATATTCTTTATTTCTTCAGCTTTAAGTACTCTTTGCAGAAAATGATCTCCTCAGCAAGCTGCTTCACAGCTCTATCCATCAATTAAGACTAACCTTAGTATAAAGTACTGTTAGCAAGCATGCAAATTGGGCGTGTAGCGAAACTTCTAATTTCTGCGTTCTTTAAAAAAAGGCTAGCCCATATAGACTTATCAATATATAATAGATAAATCGTTATCATTAACATAATAATGCTTAATGCGAATCAAAGAAATAGAGCTTGATAATTTTAAAAGTTTTGGGGAGAAAACAGTTCTTCCTATTTTAGATGGTTTTACCACCGTCTCAGGTCCTAACGGCTCTGGGAAATCGAATGTTATAGATTCTCTCATGTTCGCTTTAGGTTTAACTACCACACGCAACATGCGTGCAGAGAAGCTTAGTGACCTATTGAATAATATAAGTGGTAAAAAAGAGTGTTCTGTAAAAGTGACTTTTAAAGACGAGAACAGTGGCATTGAAATCATCATACAGAGACGGATTCGAATCAAGGGTGATACCTATGACAGTAAATATTCCCTCAATGACAGCCCAGCTACTTTAACTCAAATCCATGACAAACTTGCAGACTTCAATATCAGCCCTAAAGGTTTTAATGTCGTTATGCAAGGTGACGTAGCTTCAATTATCAGTATGTCTCCAGTAGACAGAAGAAAAATCATAGATGAGATAGCTGGTGTAGCTGAATTTGACAGAAAGATAGAAATGTCTGCAAAGGAATTAGCCATAGTCTACGAAAGAATAGAAAGCCAGGAGATTATACTTACTGAGCTGAAATCTAGACTAGAACAGCTTCGCAAAGATAGAGACCAAGCGGTTAAATACGCCGAGCTCAAAAAACAAAGAGCAGATTTAGAAAGAAAATTTTTAGGCATACGCAAGAAACAAGTCGAGAAGCAGTATCAGGACTCTCTAAACTTAATTAATGATTTAGACTTACAGAAAGTCTCACTGAAAGATGAAAATATCGAAGTTAATCTTAAAATACAGAATAATCAAGAAGACCTAGAAACTTTAAATCAGGAGATAGAAAGATTAGGTGAAGGCAAGCAGAGAGAATTAGGTGCAAGAAAAGAACAACTGCAAAGCACTCTTACTCGTGAAGAAAGCACTCTAGAATTTTTAGAAAAACAAATCAATGACTACGAAACTGAAACCAAAAATATCACTCGTGAAATCAAATCCCTGAAAGATAAAATTAAAGATTTTACTTTTAAAGCCGAAGAATTTAAGAGTGAAAAGCAAAACATAGAAGCAAATATAAAAACTGAACAAGAGAATTATGAAAGAATTCAAAATGAAATAAGAGATATAAGCTTAAATAACGATGTCAGCAACAAGAGCCTAGCTGAAGTTCAGAATAAAATTAGCGAAGTCAAAGAAGAAAAAAGTAAACTAGACCAAGAAAAAGCAAGATTAGAAGAACAGAAAAAATCACACACTGAGAGAATAGAGTTTCATAAAGAAGAGGCTGCTAAAGCTTTAAATGAAATTCAAAACATAGAAAGCTCTCAGATCGGCTCAAACAGCCTAAATTTAGATGCTTTAAAAGAGCAAATAGCCTTTCAAAGCCGCAATATACAAGCTTTAAAAGATGAGCAGCGTGATACGCAAGAAGAAATCTATAAACAACAAGATAAATTAAAGAAAATCGAAAAGCAGTTAAACCAAATCGAAGGTCAAGAACTCGCAGCAAACGCCGCTGGCTACGGTAAAGCTGTAGAAGCAGTATTAAATATAGATGGTGTTCATGGAACGCTAGCCCAATTAGGCGTAGTAGAAGACGAATACAAAATGGCACTAGAAACTTCTGCTGGAGCTAGGCTTAGAAGCGTAGTAGTAGATGACGACTATGTTGGACAAGACTGTATAAATTTCCTCAGACAGAATAATCTTGGCAGAGCTACTTTCTTACCTTTAAATAAACTGAGTGCCGCTCAGGATCTACCGACACCGACCATGCCAGGAATTATTAACTGGGCGATAAACCTAGTGAGTTTTAAAGCTGAATATAAAGATGCCTTCGCCTATGCTTTCTCAAACACTTTAGTAGTTAAGAACATAGAAATCGCAAGAAAACTTATAGGTAGATATCGCATGGTTACTTTAGACGGCGATATCGTCGAGCGAAGTGGAGCGATGTCTGGTGGTTCAGCTCTAAAAAGTAATATTCATTTCGGCGCAAATAGTGCTCACGAAAAGCAAAAGTTAGAAAATTCTCGTATTGATTTACAGAACTTTATTAGTCAGTTAGGACTGGAACATAAAGATCTTGAAAAACAAATCGAAGAAGCTAGATTAAAGCTAGAGTCTCTCAGAGCTGATTACAGCGAAAAATCAGCAAGCTCAAATATACATTCTGTGCAATTAGAAAATAATAAAAATCGCTATGAAAAAGAAAAAGCCAGTCTCAGTAAATTCGCAGCAGAGCTCAACGAAATAGAAATTAAGATAGAAACTATAGATAAATCCATCAACGCAGAAGAAACTAAAATCGAATTACTCAATAAAAGTATGGAAGAAATAGCTGATGTTTTAAAAGATACTGGTCTCGGAGCTTTAATGGAAGAATCTAGAGAAATAGAAGTAGAGATTAAGCGCTACCAGACCATGCTTAGCAATCTTATTAATGAAGAAAATCGTTTAGAAATAGAGCAAAAATACAACGAAGAAAATATCCTCAAATCTAATCTCAGACTAGAAACTGCTAACAGCGAATTAGAAAAATTAAAAACCGAAGTCCCGCTTCACCAAGCAAGTAAGGAAAAACTCTTTAAAGAAATATCTATTATCCAAAATGAAATAGATAGCATAAAATTAAGCATCACAGATTTAAGTGAAAAGCGTAAAGTCTTTTCAGATGAGCTACTTAGCCTTACTCAAAGAAAAGGGGAGATAACTAGTTTAATCGAATCTACTGCAATTAAGTTAGTAGAATCTCGTAAAAAATCTACTGATATTAAACTTCACCTTGAGCAGCTAGAAACAGAATGGCAAGCTCAAATAGACTCACAGACAGAAGAGAATATACCAGAGGAGCTCAGTGAAGAGGATTTACAGAATTTACAGAAACAGTTAAATAAAATCGAAAGAGACATGACGGCGATGGAGCCAATCAATATGAGGGCTATAGAAGAATATGAAGAAGTTAAAAGCCGTGAAACTGAAATCGAGAATAAACAGCAGTCACTAGCTGAAGAACGTACCATGCTTATTAATAAGGCAGATAGTTATAAAGAGCAGAAGCTAACAGCCTTTAAAGCGAACTTCGAAGAAATTAATGGCTATTTTATGGATATTTTCGCAAATCTTTCGTTCGGGCAAGGGCAGCTTATACTCGAAGACCCAGAAGAAATTTTCAAAGGCGGTCTGATTATTAAAGCACAACCGAGAGGTAAAAAAATGCAAAGACTAGAAGCTATGAGCGGTGGAGAAAAATCTCTTACAGCTTTAAGCTTCCTATTCGCTCTTCAGCAGTGCAATCCAGCACCATTCTATGCCTTCGATGAAGTAGATTCTGCTCTAGATGGAGTAAACGTAGACAGGCTCGCTGAAAAAATTCAAAGTAATGCTAAAGACACTCAGTTCTTAGTAGTCAGCCACAGGCGCCCCATGTTAGAAAAATCAGATAGAGCCATCGGCGTTTCACTTAATAAAAAAGGCTTTAGTACTGTAATCGGCATGCAGAATATCCAAAAAGAGGAAAAAGAATTAGTAGCATAGAGACTAATAAAGAATATGGGACTCAGCAAGATTCGCTTGGAAAGCTCAAGGAGTTAAGTTCAGCAGAACCAAGCTTAGAAATCTTAGTAGAAATGGCTCAGAATGGCGAAATAGATCCGTGGGACGTAGATCTAGAAGTAGTTACAGAAAAATACCTCAGTCGTATTCAAAGCTCCATCACTAATAATTTAAAAGAAGCTGGCAAAGCTATATTCTTCGCTTCTACTTTACTAAGAATGAAAAGTGATATTCTTTCGATGCAAGCTGCTTCAGCACTAAATATCGGTAAAGAAGATGATGAAGACTATCTTATAGAACAAGAACTGATGGATTTTAATTTACAGGAGATTCAGCTCGGAGCTTTAGATACAGCGATAGTGCGTAAAAGTATAAACAAAAAAGCCCGCTACCGCCCCATAAAGCTAGAAGATCTACTCTTAGCCCTAAGAGACGCTCAGGCAGAGGATGAGAAAAGAAAAAGAAGAAGCTTCGATTTAAGCCAATTTATGGATATGGATATTTTCATAGAGCCCGAGATAGAGTCAGATGATATGCTAGAACTCACTCACGCAGAGAATATCGAGGAAGCGATAAATAAAAGTAAAGTATATCTGAAAGAATATCTTCTAAATGGTAATGGTATTAAATTCTCTAGGCTCTGTGGTTTCTTGCAGTCATGGTCGAATGCCTTTCTAGCAGTGCTTTTCCTAGCACACGAAAATAATATTAAAATTATCCAACAGGATTTTTATGGGGAGCTCTGGCTATATGAACCTGAACGATGAATCTCCAGTTAACGCAATAACAGAAATTGAGGTTAAGCAGAACGTCCCAGAAATTAAAAACACCTCAGACCTGCGTAACAAGGTAGAAGCGATTTTATTTCTAACTACTGAACCCGTCTCATCTAAGGAAATCGCAGAGCGTATCGGCACAGATACGAATCTCGTAAGATCAGCTATCAGTCAGCTTTTATCTGAATATGAGACTAGAGACACGGCTCTTGCCATTGATACGACTAAGGGTTATATTATGCGAGTAAAAGATGATTACTCTGATCTTAGTGACGAAGTTTTAAACTTTGAACTTAAAACCTCCTGCCTGAGAACGCTTTCGACTATAGCTTTAAAAGAACCCATTTACCAGAAAGACCTTATGGAATTACGTGGTTCTAATGTCTATGAGCATTTAAAAGAACTGGAACAATTAAATTTAATAAAAAGAAAAAAAGAAGGTAACAGTAATATAATTACGACGACCTCGACTTTCGCCGAGTATTTTAAATTAAGCAATAATGGACTAGAGCTTCAGCATTTACTTAAAAATTCTGAGCAGAATGTTAAGTTCGTGAGGGCATCTTCGAATAATCATTAGATTACAGATTATGAGCTAATCTCTAAAACCATAGATTTTAGAGATTGTGAGCTAATCTTACAGATTGTAAACCTCACGAATCTCCGCATCTATCATCGGATCTATATTCGCTACAGCTTGCTGCCCAGCAAGCTCAATAAGTATTCTTCTACTAGACCTATAATCTAAGTCTAAAAGACGGACCTGCCTTTGCAGTTCATTATTAATCATCCTAGCCAAGAAAACCTGTTCACTCATACCATCCTCTGGGGCTGCATCTAATGCTTCAGAAAGATCATGCCCAGAGGCTTGCAGATCTTCATCTAGAAAAGCACGCTTAATTCTAGTATCCTTATACTGATAATAAGACTGTCTAAGCCTCTCTGCGACTTCATCTACCAGCATAAACATTACCACCATATCGGTTCTAGTGATCTGCTGATCTACCGCTTTCTCTTTGTTGTTCTTATCGACTACATCACCGATAACCCTCGCCCCGAGAAGAGACCCACCTGTAACTAAAGTATTATCCGCCACCGCTGAAACCGCATAAAATGGTACAAACATAGCTCTAGTCAGTGCTTGCATAATATTATTATTCGCTGTAACACTCTTAGGATCGGCTGCTAGTGATTTAAGAATAAACTGAATACTTCTATTTCTGAGTAAAGTTGCTCGCCATAGCTCTAAAAGTTGTTCTTTTTCACTATGCGTAAAGAATTCATCAGTAGCTAAATCTAAATGCTGTTCTTCAGTACTAGCATTAATAAACTGAAAAGCACTCTGTTCATTTTTCTTAAGTTCAGCGCGCTTCGCCTCTAAGAGCGATAATTCTTTATCTAAAGAGCTATCATCAGCAGAAGCAGAATCATCTATCTTAATTGCTGAAAGCTCACTGTAATCTTTAATTGCGAATACCTGATTTAGCATTAAAGAACTCAGCAGAAAAGCCAAGCTCAAGAAGTAAAAATAATGCTTAAAAAGTCCCTTAATCATACAACCTGAGCGGAATTTTCTCTAATTAATTGCCTTAGAGTAAACTGTAAAATCCCACCATGTCTATAGTACTCTATCTCAATCGGTGTCTGTAAGAGTATTTTCGCCTCAATAACAACAGTTTCACCAGATTTCTTCTTCGCCAAAATCTTAATCTCTTGGCTAGGCACTATATTATCATTTAGACCTTCTATACTAAACTCTTCAGAACCATCTAAGCCATTATCTTTCAGAACTTTACCTCTAACCTCTATCGGTAGAATTCCCATTCCGATTAAATTACTTCTATGAATTCTCTCGAAAGACTCAGCGATAACCGCTTTTACGCCTAATAGCATCTGCCCTTTAGCAGCCCAGTCTCTAGAACTTCCATTACCAAACAACTTACCAGCAAAAACTAAACAAGGCGTGCCAGTCTCCTTATATTTTAATGAAGCATCAAAGACTGATAACTGTGGTGCTGATTCAAAATCTACAGCATCAGAGAAGTTCTTAGTTACAGGACCTGAGCTATTCGGCACAAGCAAATTAGCAAGCCTAATATTCGCAAAAGTACCTCTAGTCATAACTCTGTCATTACCTCGCCTAGAGCCGTAGCTATTAAAGTCGATATTCGCCACGCCTTCCGCATTTAAATATTTAGCCGCAGAAGAATCTTTAGCGATAGAACCAGCTGGGGATATATGGTCTGTCGTAATAGAATCACCTAAACTCAGTAAAACTCTAGCTTTCTCTATAGGCTTAATCGAAGGTGCATTAATACCGAATTCTTCAAAGAAAGGTGGATTCTGAATATAGGTATTCTTATCATCCCATTCATACTGTGAACTAATATCTGCATTAATAGAATTCCAGAGAGCAGTTCCCTCTGAAACTTTAGAGTAGATATCTTTATATATATCAGGACTCATAACCTTTTCTATAATGGCTTTCACTTCATCTTTGGTAGGCCAGATATCTTTTAACTTAAGATCTGCCTGAATAAAATCATTTTCAGGATCGAAATTTACATTTCCTCTTAATGCCATAGCCACGACTAAAGGCGGTGACATTAAGAAATTAGCTTTAATCTGTGGACTAATTCTACCATCGAAGTTACGATTACCTGAAAGTACACTAGCGAATACCTTATCTGGACTAGCATTCACAGCTTCCATCGCAGCAGAGCTTAATGGACCAGAGTTTCCGATACAGGTAGTACAGCCATAACCTACTATATTAAAACCAAGCTGCTCTAAAGGAGCGAGTAAATCAGCTTTCTCTAAATACTCTCTTACCGCCTGTGACCCAGGTGCTAAACTGGTTTTCACCTTAGCATTAACCTTAAGCCCCTTAGCTACTGCTTTTTGAGCTACAAGTCCTGCTGCGATTATAACCGCAGGGTTACTGGTATTAGTACAGCTAGTTATAGCAGCTATTAATATATCACCATGATCAGCTAGATTAGCCTCTTTTAAACCAAAGCCATGTTCATCGGTAGGTCTTGCTAGCGCTTTAGCGAACTGAGATTTTAATTCAGAAAAATTTATTCTATCCTGCGGTCTTCTTGGTCCTGCGACGCTAGCCTCTATCTCATCTAAATTAATTTCATAGAGTGCCGTAAATGAAGCTTCATTACGCTCAGTCCCCCAGACTCCCTGAGCTTTAAAGTATTTCTCCACCTTCTCTATATCTTCTGCTGATCTACCTGTTCTTTTTAAGTAACTAAGCACCTCTTCATCAACAGGGAAAAGACCTACAGTAGCACCGTATTCTGGAGCCATGTTAGAAACTGTCGCCCTTTCTTCTAAAGTTAAACTCTTACAGCCATCACCATAAAACTCTACTAATTTACCGATCACGCCGATTTTTCTTAAAAACTCTGTAACATAAAGCGCTAAATCAGTCGCAGTGACGACTGGAGAAAGGCTACCTTTAAGCTTAATACCTACGACCTCTGGAGCTGGCATAGTGACTGGCTGTCCGAGCATAGCAGCTTCAGCTTCTAAGCCCCCTACACCGAAACCGAATATCCCAAGTCCACCGATCATCGTCGTATGCGAATCAGTCCCGACAAGAGTATCAAAGAACAGTTCATTATCCTTCTCTAGAACCACTTTCGCTAAATACTCCATATTCACCTGATGAATAATACCGAAACCAGGTGGAACTATACGAGTCTGATTAAAAGCTTTCTGAGCCCACTTTAAAAACTGGAATCTATCATAATTTCGCTCAAACTCTAAATTTTGATTTTGCTCTAGTGCCGCATCAGTACCAAAGGAATCCACCTGTATAGAATGGTCTATAACTAAATCTAATGGTACTAAGGGATTTATTTTCTGCGGATCTAAGCCAGCCTTTTTAGCAGCATCACGCATCGCCGCTAAATCTACGAATAATGGCACACCAGTAAAATCCTGTAAAACCACTCTAGCAGGGCTAAATGGGACTTCATTTGCTATAACATTCTTGGGATCATAATCTAAAAGAGCCTGAATATCTACAGTGCGAACTTTCTTTTCATCTAAATTACGCAGCATTGACTCTAGAATTATTTTTAAGCTAAACGGCAGAGAAGCTAAATTTTTCTGCGTTATCTCTTCTATCTTTTTTAAAGAATAGAATTTATATTTTTGATTTGATGAACTCAAATTAATCTCATCTAGTAAAACTGATTTTTCTATCAACATAGCCTTAACCTATTTTAAACCCAAGCGGGAATAATGGCGAGTAAGCTTCTTAGCTTAAAACTAGAAAGCAGTAGTTAAAAGTCTTACAAATCTAGAAAAAATAATTATGAAGTGCTACAATTGCACTTTGTCGTTTCCAAATAATATTTAAGGAGTAAATTTGGCTGAAGTAAAAATACACGAGGGAGAATCTATCGAAGCTGCTCTAAGACGCTTCAAGAGAGAGGTTATTAAGGCAGGTATTATCCTTGAAGTTAAAAAACGCCAACATCACGAAAATAAAGGTCAGATGAAAAAGCGTAAAAAAGCGGAAACGAAAAGAAAACTTACGTTAAGTCGTAAACCACGCGTAGCGACTCCAACGAAAGATAAAGAGAGAGACAAAGAGAGAGAAAGATCACCTTTCTCTAAATCTTACTAGACTAAGGTTTTTCCTATACTATCCACAGTTCTATCTGCAAATAAGCTCGTCAAGTCATATAACCTACGTAAGGTTGTAAACTCGGTGAGTTTTTTTGTTAAGCAGGGTGAAGCAGTCGCACTGCTAGGCCCGAATGGTGCAGGTAAAACTACCTGTTTCGATATCGCCGTCGGCTTAGTAAAGCCTGATGGTGGCTCGATATCCCTAGCCGATCACAATGGCACTGTTGCCCAGCGAACAAGTTCAAGGCTGAGGAGAACGAATGACCGCAGTGTACTAGGAGTACATGAGGATCATGAGGACGACGAAAACGCAGAAATTGGAGTTCGGCTACAGTGCCATGATATAACTAAATTAAAAATTCATGAAAGGGCGAGACTCGGTATTTCATACTTAACTCAAGAACCAAGTGCTTTTAGGCAGCTTAGTGTCGCAGATAATCTCAGATTAGTTTTAGAGTTAATGAATTTAAGCGATAGAGAGATTACTGAAAAATCAAAATATTTATTAGATGAGTTCGGGATTTACCATCTCAGAGAGTCTCTTGCTATAAGCCTTTCTGGCGGTGAAAGACGTAGGTTAGAGATAGCGAGAGCATTAGCTCTCGATCCTAAATTTATCTTATTAGACGAACCTTTTACGGGTATAGATCCAGTGGCGATTCTAGATATTCAGGAAATCATTAAAGATCTCTGCAAACAAAAAAACATAGGTCTTCTTATTACAGATCATAATCCTAATGCGACTTTAAACATCACTGATAGGGCTTATATAATTTATAACGGCGAAATTATCAAAGAAGGTAATTCAGAAGAAATCGCTAGGGATGATGAAGTTAAAGAAAAATATCTTGGTTTGAATTTTAGGCTTTACTAACACGATCTACGATTTCACAATAGCTTGCTACGCAGGCTCGGCTTCTATCCTGTGTTTTATCATCAGCATAAGCTAGATATTTTCGGCTAGAAACTTCTTCGGGAAAGAGTTTTTGAAAATAATCAAGTGCATTAAAATACTCGTCTTTAATTCGATTACTAGATTTAATCTCAATAGCAGAAAGCTCTTCAGCATCTTTATAAATCAAATCCACCTCTTTTGATTTATCCTTATAAAAATATAAATTTGCTTGTTTCCCACTGTTAAACCTGTATTTTAAAAACTCGATTATGACCAAGTTCTCAAATAAGCTTCCACGCATACTATGAGTCACTAGCTGTTCTGGTCTTTCTATACCTAAAAGCTGGCTAGCAAGACCAACATCGTAAAAATATAATTTCGGTGACTTAACAAGCTGTTTATTTATATTCGCAGAGAAAGGCGGGAGTAAATATACAATAAAACTGAGTTCTAAAAGATTAATCCATTTTTTAATGGTTACATGTGAGACACCCAGATCATCTGCTATATTTTTAGTGTTCAAAACCTGTCCTATCCTAGCAGCACACATTTTGATAAATTTCCTAAAGAGATTTAAATCTTGAATTCGAGACCAGTCGCGTAAATCTTTCTCTAAATAAGTCTGAATATAATCAGAGAGAATTATTCTCGCATTAGCTTTTTCATCATAGATAGGTGGATAAAAGCCTTTATATAAAAGATCTTCCAAAGATGGATGAATTTTATAGTGTGCAACTATTTCGGAAAGAGAGAAGGGTAATAAATGAACTATAGCCGTTCTTCCAGCTAGAGACTGAGATATGCTGTTCATTAAAGCAAAATTTTGACTTCTTATAAGAATAAATTTTGCTTTGATTTTCTCTTCATCAACAATAGCCTGTATGTATGAAAGTAAATCTGGGACTTGCTGAACCTCATCGAGTATAACCCCATCTGGAAACTGCTTTAAAAAGCGAAGTGGATCAGCTGAAGCAAATTCTCTTTCATCCAACCTTTCTAAATTTACATAAGGCTTCTCTGGAAATAACTGTTTAACCAAAGTGGTTTTCCCAGACTGACGAGGCCCTGTTATGGTGATTACTGGATATATGCAAGACAGCTCGTCTTTTATAAATTTACTTATCTCTCTTTTGATTGTTTCCACATGGCACTGTTGCCGAACTCCAATTTCTGCGTTTTCGCCCGCCTCATGATCCTTGTATCTTTAAAACAGATCTAACAAATTATTGTTAGATTTAAAGAAGAAGAGGGAGGCTCTCTTAAGGATCCGCTGAAAAATGCTGTTTTTAGCATTTTTCGACCACGACCGAGGTATAAAACCTAGCTCGGGGAGCGGATCCTTAACTTCTTCACCTGACAGTCCGTGATGAAAAATGAAATTTTTCATCACTTCCTTAAGAGAGCCTCGCGATCTAGGTAAATTAGTTTACCTGATCAAAATTGTGTAGTTTGTCGGATCCTTAACTACTAGAATCATTTTAGCAAGTTGTACATGAGCCTAAACACACAATTTTTCTCTTTTTCTTAAATTCGA
>JBJTTW010000070.1:0-1063 GCA_046080385.1 bacterium | reverse complement strand
CGTGAAAACCTCTTCTTGAATAAGGTCTTCAAAATCTTTATCCATAATCTTTTCGAGCATAGCTCCGACTATTGCATATCCAACATTGGAATAGAGAAAATCACCGCGCTTCATCGTTTGCTTAGATTCTAAAACCTGTGGTAGAAGTTGTGTTCTAATTTCTCTTGAACTAGCAACTAACTTAGGAACTTGATCATTTTTTATTAAGCTACTATCATCAATACCACCCCTATGAGCTAAAAGTTCTTCAACTGTAACATCTTTAATATCTGGATTTATGTCAGTTATGCTATCTGCGAAAACATCTCCAATAGTAGTATCCCAGTCTATCTTCTTTTTTTCCACATATCTTGCAACTAAAGTTGCTGTTATAGCTTTAAAACAAGAGCCTATATGAAACTGATCATTTACCGTAATCTTAGTAGCATTACCATTAGCTCTGATGCCTGAAGCGACATCCACTAAAGTACCATCTTGGATTTCCCCTAATACCATACCAGGCAGCTTATATTTCAATACAACTTTATCAGCGAGATTTTGAAGTTCTTCACTAGAAACTGCACTAACAGCAAGTCCTGAGATTAAAGAAAGAATAATGAGTAAACTTTTCATGTTTTTTATAATTTTCATTTCTGACTCCTTGGATAATATAAATATTTAATACCTTTATTGTTAAAGACTAGTTAAGCGAAAATTTTATTTTGCTTAGGGTGAGACCTTGATTTCTTAGTGCTTCGATAGTGTATTCTTCAAAACCTGCTATAGATTCGGGGTTGCAGATTTTTGAGAGCTCTGTACCCATAGGGGTTAGGGCTGTTTTACCTATGATTATTTGTTTGTTATTCTCATTTTGAAATTCAAAGCTGTATGATGAATTTATGTATTTTGTTTGACCTTTTGGGAATCGCAAGTTATAAAAATATCTGATTACCCATTAAGCCGCCCCTAATTTAATTTTATTTAGAGTAAGGGGTTTGAAGTAATTAACGGAGACATAGAGGAAGCGATCTAAAATTGCTCTTAGATCAAACCTTCTATTGAAGCGATATTGAAATTCAGCAAA
>JBJTTW010000069.1:0-282 GCA_046080385.1 bacterium | reverse complement strand
TAAAGGCGGTTCTAAATTTTGGTACGGCTACAAAAGAACTCAGGCTGTAGATATGAAACATGGAATAATTACTGGAATTGATGTTTCTCCAGCCAATCTTACTGATGCACAGCTCGGAGTAAAAGTCCTTCCGCCGTCAGGGATGGTATTTGCAGATAAAGGCTATGATACCGCTGACTTCCTTCAAGCACTCTCAGATAAAGGGCTTCATTCTGGTGTTATTAAAAAAAATAATCGCAAAGATAAAAATAAAGACCTTGATTTATGGCTAACTAAAAGAAG
>JBJTTW010000068.1:0-2876 GCA_046080385.1 bacterium | reverse complement strand
TATCGCTTGATAAAAATAGAGAAGTGACTAGAGAAAGATTAGCAGATTCACTAATTGTGAGTACTATCATTAAATTAGAAAATATTAGTCCGACTACTGAAGAGCTTGAAGCTAAGTGGAAAGAGCACTTAGAATCCTTTTGTAAAGGAGATCACAAGTCTGATAAATATAAAGCTGATTTTATGCTAGATGCGGCTCTTGAGCTAGCTATAGAAAAGGCTAATGCCATGCTTTTAGAGGCTAATAAAATTACTTACGTAGAGAAGAAAATAGAGGTAGCTGCTGCTGAAGCTGTAGCTTAATTCGAAAACGCAGAAATTGGAGTTCGGCAACAGTGCCTTTTAGTATTTTCTTGCGACATTAAATAGATTCGCCCCAAATATGTTTTCTAGTAGGTCTGCGACCCATTCTGCAGATTCGCCACGTTTATCCCAAGCCTCTCTGCTTGGGCAGTGTTCGACTATGTCTATTGAAGATAGTTTATTTTCTCGTCTCAGCTTCATGTCTATGTATCTAGCTATGCTAAGGAGTTCTCTATAATTTAGCTGTCCTAGAGAATAATTGCTGACACCACTCAAATCAAAAGCATTCAAGTCAAAGATAAGGTGAATATGTTTACAATGCTTTAAAAGTTCTAAAGATTTTTCAAGGATGTTATTGATTCCTAGATCAGATACATCCTCCATGGAAAAATAATTATGGCTGACAGAGTCCTGTGCTGAGCGGTGGTTAATGCCAATATGTATAATATTTTTTCGATTGATAATGGGTAAGCTTAGTTGATTGGCAAGAATGATGTTTTTGAAATCTTCATGAAGCTCACTCCCTAAGCTGGTTTGGGTGAGAGCTGTGAAAGCCATTCGATTGGCGTTCCAGCTTTTAGTAACTTCTGGAGAACTATTCCCAAAATGGTTACTAAACCAGAGACAGCCTACTTTATTTCTTAAATTATGCTCTTGGTAAAATTTCATCAGCCCTGATAGACTAGCGATGCTGAGACTCGCATCTCCTCCAAGCACTATGGGAATATGTCCTAAGCCTCGTGAGAAAAAGACTTGTTCCCTGAGCCAGTTATTTACGCTGATAATGGCTTCTATATTTCTTATGCGCCGAGCATGTTCCTGTATTTCAAATGGACCAAGACTAGGAGGTTCTATAAGATTAACTTTTAGATTCAGGGATTCAAGAGTCCTAATTAATTCAGTGTCGCCAAGTATACTGTAAGCTCCTTCTTGGGCGAGATTATCAGTTCCACCAAATCCGTAAGGACAGATAATCAGGTCTAAAGAAGGACTTTCTTTCCAGTCTAGGCGTTTATGGCTTTTTAAAAAATCTAAATTTTGCATAACAATGGCTTTTGCCTGTTAATATTATAGCTATGGTTAGCACTGAAACTGCAACAAGCACTGGTCTTAAAACAGAAGATTTAGTTATCAATATGGGTCCTCAGCACCCTTCGACGCATGGTGTTCTGCGGCTGAAGCTGCTTTTGCACGGTGAAGTTATAAAGCAGTGTGAGCCTGTAATTGGTTATTTGCATCGTGGCATGGAATGGCTCGGGCAGAATCGTAATTTTGTGCAGTATCAGGCTTTAGTAGATAGAGTCGACTATTTAGCTGGAATGAGCGATAGCCATGCCTATGTAGGGGCTGTAGAGCAGATCGCAGGTATAGAAGTGCCACAGAGAGCTGAATATCTAAGAATACTTATGGCAGAGCTGAATAGAATCTGTTCACATCAGCTTTCACTCGGGATTTTTATGTTGGATTTAGGGGCGATGATGGGCTTCCCTTTCTACGCTTTTAGAGATAGAGAGTCGATACTTTCACTTCTAGAAGAAGTTTCAGGTCAGAGAATGATGTTTAATTATATTCGTATCGGTGGCGTGCAGCAGGATTTACCGAAGGGTTGGCTCGCGAAAGCTGAGGCTTTAGTTAGAGATAAACTCTTAGGTTATGTTGATGAGTATGAGGATATTATTACTAATAATCCGATATTCACTTCTAGAACTCAAGGCATAGGTATCATTGAGCCGAGTTCTGCAAGAGCCTTTGGTCTTACTGGACCTAATATAAGAGCTTCTGGAGTGGATTACGACATTAGAACGGCTAAGCCATATTCTAGGTACAAAGAGTTCGATTTTAAAGTTATTACTCGTGAAGAGGGTGATATTTTCGCTAGGTATAAATGTAGGGTGGAAGAGATTCGTGAATCTTGTAAGATAGTTCTTCAAGCCATAGAGAAAATTAGATCACTACCGAGTGGAGAGCAGGCAGCGAAAGAGACTGAACTTGTGGCGAAAAAAATTATGCCAGGTTTTAAAGCTCCAGCTGGTGAGACTTATTTTGCAGTAGAATCGCCTAGAGGTGAATTAGGCGTACATTTAATTACTGATGGCACTGCTGTTCCGTATCGTATTAAATGGAGGTCGCCATCTTTCTTTGCGACTAATTTTTTACCAGAAATGGCTATAGGTCAGCCTATCGCTGATATCGTAGCGATATTTTCATCGCTTGATGTTATATTGCCTGATGTGGATCGTTAAATAAGAGATTTAATTAAGGACAGTCTCTGTTTTCTTCTTTTTTACTAGAAGATTAAAATTTTCTTTAATGGCACTGTTGCTCAATCAAAATCCGACAAAGGAGCTAAAAAGAAATGACGAAAAAGGTTTCAAATATTGAGTTTGCAGCTCGTTAGATTTAATATTTTATTGATAAGTGAGTAAGAGAGAGGGTTTTAGGTACAAATATCCCAAATTAGGATACACGTATCCCTAGGAAGCTGAGATGGTGATAGATATTCACAAGGGTTTTAAGGTTTTGGGATATAGCATCAAGTGTTTGGTGAAAGGTAACTTTAGAAAGTCCTCTAAA
>JBJTTW010000067.1:0-2272 GCA_046080385.1 bacterium | reverse complement strand
TGTTGAGTCGTTCTTAAATCCTTTATAGCAAAAGCTTGTTCAAAAGTCGTATCGTCTACGTACAAATCTTTTAAACTATTTAAGATTTCACGACTAGAAAGCAGTTTTTTATTAGATATGTCACGAGCGACAGAATTATATATTGTCTCCTGTTCACTTGTAGAATAATTACCAATTACATTGTAACGAAATGAAATCATAACAGAAGCTTTTAGAACCTCTTCAAATTCTTCTTTTGAGAGCATTCTATAAGCAGCCATCAGTAAAGAGTAAATCTGCCGGACATTAAACATTTTTAGATTAGAAATATACTCTTTCATTTTAGGTCTTTCTTTCCAAAAAGGATCTTCTGGTTTAGAGATGGCTGCAAATACAGCTACATCCTCCTCCATATCATTTAAAAGCTGAAATACAGCTTGACTATTCCCTATACTATTACGAATGGTTTTAAACAAATCAGCATGCCTAGTAAAAGATTTTCGGCTATTCCAATGAGTTCTAAGAAAATCTTGAAAATCATCACCCCCTAATTGATTCACAAGCTCATCCCAACGCAGTTCTATCAAAGTAATGTCTGATTCTCTTTTCAATTCTTTATACACCACAGAAAATAAATAATTTTTAAGCAGATCCGTGGCTGAAAGCTTTACACCTCGTGCATTCAAAGTTTCAAATACCTTGTAAGCATTTAATTCATCTGTAACTGTAATAACCGTAAAAAATAACCTATCACTTAGATTCTCAATAAAAGCAGCTAAGTGCTGACCATCTTGTTGTTTGCCATAAGTACTCTGGATTTTCACCCTAAACCAATTAAAAGCTTTTTTTAATAGCTGATTGCTTGAGACTTGATTTCTCTTAGGAAAATCAAGTAAAGGAACCATACAGTGTTGATAATAATAATCATTAGTCCGATTTAATGTAAGTTTAGATTTGGTCTGTAATGTTACAGGATCTACATAGCCAATAAAAGAGCTACGTAAATACTCTTGTCTTTTTCGATTATCATCAGAATCAATCCCAGCTTTAATAAAATCATCAAAATTCTTTAATACAGCTAAAGCCAAAATACTTAAAGTAGTTAAACGCTGCTGTCCATCAACTATATCAAAGCTCTTGGAATCTTTAGTCTTTAAGACTAAGTAACCCATGTAGTGAGCATCTTCTTCAGCTGCAACCAGATTTTGAATATCTTGCCATAAATCATCCCACTCCTCTTCATCCCAGCTATAGTCACGTTGAAAATGTGGAACTGCATAAGTAAGCCCGTTACCAATTAACTGACGATATGTTTGATTTGCAGTATTAAAATTACTCCCAGACATACGAGAACCAGCCTTCATTATAATCTACTAAACTGCTAAAATCATAGACCGTGAACTTACTCGCCACTGAAATAGCTGGAATTAAATTAAAGAATCCGATAATGCCAGCTTCTGGCTGCTTTGGCTTTGGTAGAGAGTATGCTAAGTTTTATGATCTTTCTTTATTAGGGGGCATAGCGATTAAAGCCACTAGCTGGGAGCCTCGCAGTGGAAACTGGACGCCAAGAGTGGCTGAAACACCAGGTGGGATGCTGAATTCCATAGGGCTGCAAAACCCTGGTGTAGACAAGGTTGTCGCCGAGGAACTTGCTTTTTTAGCTCAGTATGATACTGCGATTTTTGCAAATGTTGCTGGTAATACGATTGAAGACTATGTAAGCACTTGCGTAAAGCTCAATGAGACTAAAAATGTCTCAGCAATAGAGCTTAATGTTTCATGTCCTAATGTGCATAATGGTATTTTATTTGGTTCTAACGAAGAGTCTCTAGAAGCCTTAACTAGAGAGGTAAAAAAGAATATAAATATCCCTCTTTTTGTAAAGCTCTCACCTAATGTAACTAGTGTAGTGTCTATGGCGAAAGCTGCTCAGCGTGGTGGAGCCGATGGTCTATCATTAATTAATACTCTTTTAGGTATGCGTATAGATTTAAAAACCCGCAAGCCCATTTTAGCCAGAGGAAGCGGCGGTCTCTCTGGGCCAGCGATTAAACCTGTTGCTATTCGCATGATTTACGAAGTCGCTTCTGAGATTAAGTTGCCGATTATCGGCATGGGTGGAATACAGTCCCTAGATGATGCCTTAGAGTTTTTTTCGCTGGAGCCTCTGCCCTAGCGGTAGGTACTGCTAATTTTATAGATCCTTTTATTTGCCCTGAGCTTATAAAAGCTTTAGAGAATCATTTAGAGAGTGCTCACAATAAATCACTAAAAGAAATTATCGGAGCTG